>SCTE01000058.1 GCA_004298915.1 Chloroflexota bacterium
GCCGGCCTGACCACGTTCATGGTCATGGTCTACATCGTCTTCCTGAATGCAGGGATCCTGGGCGACGGATTCCAGCTCGCCGCCGACGACCCGATGCGGATCGCGCTCTCGGCCGGCACCGCCCTGATCGCCGGGATCATGACCATCGCCATGGGCGTGGTGGCGAACTACCCGTTCGCTCTGGCGGCGGGCCTCGGCATCAACGCGATCGTGGCCTTCTCGCTGACCGGCCGCGGGCTGTCGCCGGCGGGCGCCATGGGCGTGATCGTCCTCGAGGGCATCGTCGTCGTGATCCTGGTCGCCGTCGGGTTCCGGGAAGCGGTGATGAACGCCGTGCCGCTCAGCCTCAAGCGGGCGATCGGCGCCGGCATCGGCCTGTTCATCCTGTTCATCGGGTTTGCCAACGGCGGGCTCATCCAGTCGGGCTGTTCCCCGTTCGTCCCGTTGCCGGTCTGCGCCGGCACCCTCGTCACGGTGTCATTCCCGTCGACGGTCGCCCAGTTCGTCTTCCTGTTCGGCCTCGCCGTCACGATCGTCCTGTGGGTGATGAAGATCCGGGCGGCCCTCGTGATCTCGATCATCGTGACCACGATCGTGGCCCTCGCGACGGGTGTGACAAGCGTTCCGCCCAACCTGGCCTGGACGCCGAACTTCGCCACCCTCGGCAACTTTGACCTCACCAACGTCTTCACGATCCTCGGGCCGCTGACCGCGATCCTCGTGGTGTTCGCGATCATGCTGACCGACTTCTTCGACACCATGGGCACGGTCACCGGCGTTGCTGCCGAGGCCGGCCTGGCCGAGGAGGATGGCTCTGTGCCTGGCGTCGGGCGCGTCCTGATGGTCGACAGCGTGGCCGCGGTCGTCGGCGGACTCGCCGGCGTGTCGTCGAACACGACGTACATCGAGAGCGCTGCCGGCGTCGCCGATGGCGGACGGACCGGGTTCGCGTCCGTCGTCACCGGCGTCCTGTTCCTGCTCGCGATCGCCCTCGCCCCGCTGGCCGGGATCATCCCGAGCCAGGCAACAGCGCCGGCCCTCGTCCTCGTGGGCTACCTGATGTTCACGCAGGTCAAGGACATCAATGTCGGCGAGCTCGACGAAGGGCTTCCGGCCCTTCTGACGATGATCCTCATGCCGCTGACCTACGACATCACCGTGGGCATCGGCGCCGGGTTCATCACCTGGGTCCTGATCAAGGTCGCGCGCGGCAAGATGAGCGATGTCCATCCGCTGATGTGGATCGTCAGCCTCGGCTTCGTGATCTTCTTCCTCCAGGCGTGGCTCGTCATGGTCCTGCCCAAGTAGCGTTCCTTCGCCAATCCTCGACGGCCGGCGCCCTTCGGACGCCGGCCGTTCGATTCCCGGCACCGCCGGAACCGTGGCCCACGGCCGGCAACCGGGTACCATCGGGCCGATGTTCGAACGGACGACCCTGGCCGACGGGCCGCGCGTGATCACCGCCGCGCTGCCCGGGTCGCGCTCGGTCGCGGTCGCCGCCTACGTGCTGGCCGGGTCCCGCATCGAAGCTCCCGGTCAGGTCGGGGTCGCCCATTTCCTGGAGCACCTGACCTTCAAAGGCACCGCTGCCTATCCCTCGACGAGGGCGCTCAGCGAAGGCATCGAAGGCGTCGGCGGTTCGTTCAACGCGGCGACCGATCGCGAGTCCACGGTCTACTGGGCCCGGGTTCCGCGACGGGAGGCGGCCCGCGCCATCGATGTCGTCGGGGAGCTGATCTGTCGGCCCGCGCTGCTCGATTCTGACATCGACCGCGAGCGGGACGTGATCGTCGAGGAGATCCGGGGTTACCTCGACGATCCGACCGAGTACTGCCAGATCCTGTTCCAGCAGGCGATGTTCGGCAGGGGCCCGCTCGGCCGCGAGATCTGCGGCGAGGAGGCCGACATCCGGGCCCTCGAGCCGGGCCGGATCCGCGAGTTCTGGGCGAGCCGGTACCGCCCGGCCAATACGGTCATCGCGCTCGCGGGGGACATCGGGCATGACGAGGCCGTGGCCCTGGTCGAGCGGTCGTTCGGGCGTGGCGCGGTCGACGCCGCTGTCCCGCTTGCCGCCGTGCCGGATCTGCCCGCGGGCGACCGCGTCCTCGTCGGACGGCGCGACACCACCCAGGCCCAACTCACCATCGGCCTGCCGGCGCTGCGGCGCGACCACCCCGATGCCTGGGCGCTGAGCGTGCTCAATGCGCTTCTCGGCGATGGGATGAGCAGCCGCTTGTACCTTTCGCTGGTGGATCGCGACGGGCTCGCCTACGACGTCAGCTCCGGCCTCGTGGAGTACGCCGACGTGGGTGCCCTCGAGGTCAGCGCGGGCGTCGATCCGGCTCGGCTGCCGGCCGCCATCGAGGCGATCCTCGTGGAGCTTGCCCGCCTGCGTGACGAGCCAGCACCCGCTTCCGAACTGGCCAAGACCAAGGCCTACCTCGCCGGTGGCCTCGAGCTCCGGATGGACGAGACCCGGCACCTCGCGTCGTGGGTCGGCGGCCAGGAGGCCCTCCATGATCGTGTCCTGACCCTGGATGAGGCGCTCGCCGAACTCGATCGGGTCACCGCGGCGGACGTCCATCGGCTGGCCGGGACGCTGTTCCGCGACGCCGCCCTGCGGATGGCGGTCGTGGCCCCGGCCCGACACCTGCGAGGCCTCGAGCCGCGCCTGAGGCTGTCGGCGTGACCGAGCCGGATCCCGAAACGACGGCACGCGACCGCGGGGTGAGCGGCACGACCGAGCCGGATTCCGAAGCGGCCGATCGACAGGCTGGCGCAGCCGCTCCTGCCAGCCTGTCGGCCGAGGGGCTCGCACGCATCCACCTTCGGTCGGGTGCGGTGCTGCTCGCCCGCGCGGAACTCGAGTCGCTCGTCCTGACAGGCTCGCTCCCCGTGCCCGCCATGGCCGATCTTGCCGAGGTCCGCTGGCGGACCGGAGACCTCGAAGGCGCGGCCGAGGCGGCCACCGGCCATCGGGCGGCAGGCGGAAGCGACGCGATCGCGACGCTCATCCTCGCCGAGGCGGCCGGTGCCGACGGTCGAGGCGACGATGCAGCCCGACATGTCTCCGAGCTTGGCCCGATGACCGAGTCGGCCCTGGGCACGATGTTCGCGGGCATGCCCCGCCGGGCCGACTGGTCGGCCGCGACCGCCGCCCGATCCGCCCCGACAGGCGGGGCGTCGTCTTCGGCGCGCTCCCGACGCGGCCGGGCGGCCGCCTCGAGCGCCAGCGGGGCCGCGACCGGCGGCGAGGCGACCGAGCCGTCCGACGGCGGGACGTCGAGCCCTCCGGTCCGGCGTCGGGCCCCGGATCCATCCACGGAGGCGGACATCCTCCTGGCCGATGCCCGCGCGGACATGCGCAGCGGCGACCCGGAGCGGATGGGCCTCGCCTTCGATCGCCTGGCGCTGGCCCTTCGGTGGCACCCCGCCATGGCCGAGGACGTGGCCGAGCTG
>SCTE01000552.1 GCA_004298915.1 Chloroflexota bacterium
GCCGATCCACGAGGCCGGCGGGGCCGCCGTGTTCGCCGGCACCGGGCCGGAGCCGCTCGATGACGCCTTCACGCTCCGGGCGTTCCGGACGCGGCTCCGAACGCGGCGCGGCCGGCTCAAGCCGCTCCTCCTGGACCAGTCGTTCGTGGCGGGTATCGGGAACATCTACGCGGACGAGGCCCTGTGGGCCGCTCGGCTCCACCCGCTCCGGTCCGCGGGATCGCTCCATCCGGCCGACGAACGTCGGCTGTACGACGCGTTCCGGCGGATCCTGGCCGAGGCGATCGTCCGGCGTGGCAGTTCCGTGGACGACTACACCGCCCCCGAGGGGGACGGGTCGATGCAGGAGCACCTGCTGGTCTACCAGCGGGCCGGCGAGCCGTGCGCCCGATGCGGCCGACCGATACGGCGGATCGTGATCGGGGCGCGCGCGACCCATTTCTGCTCGTGGTGCCAGCGCCTCCCGGCGTCGGACCGCAAGAGCGCTGCGGCCATCCTCCGGGAGATGACGCCGCGCCCGGGAACCGGGCCGGGCAGGCGGGGACGGCGCTGGACCGAGCTCGATGGCGCCGACGCCCTGGGGCGGACGGCAGCCGAACGCCGATCGGCGCGGGCCTCGGGGACCGCGGGCGACCGCGACGCGACCGCCGAGGCGGCGCGGACCCGGGCCGAGCGAACGAGACGAGCGGCGGCGCAACGACGCGCGACGGCTCGCGCGTCGGCGGGCGGCGCCTGATGTCGATCCTGCGGCTGTCGGGCGTGACCCGCGAAGTGGGGACGTTCGTGATCCTCGATGGGATCGAGGCGGCCCTCGCGCTCGGCGATCGAGTCGGGCTGGTCGGGCCGAACGGGGCCGGCAAGACGACGCTCCTCCGGATCGCGGCCGGGCTCGACGAGCCCGATCTCGGGACCGTCCACCGCAAGCGCGGCCTGTCGATCGGCATCCTGGCCCAGGAGGCACATTTCGACGAGGCGTTCATGGCCTCGCCCGACGTCCGCACCGCCGTCCGCCACGGGGCCGCCCATCTGGAGATGATGGCCGACGAGCTGGCCGCACTCGAACGGGATGGCCGGGTTGCGGAGCCGGCCTATGCGGACCTCCAGCATCGGTTTGACGTCCTCGGCGGCTACACGCTCGACCAGCGGGTCGACGAGGCGCTGTCGGGCCTCGGATTCACGCCCGACGAGGTCACCCGGCCGCCCTCGGGGCTGTCGGGCGGCGAGCAGACCCGCGCCGCGCTCGCCCGCCTCGTGATCTCGGACCCGGACCTGCTGCTGCTCGACGAGCCCACGAATCACCTGGACCTCGGCGCCATGGAATGGCTGGAGGAGCACCTTCGGCGGCGCGAAGGGTCGCTTCTCGTGGCCTCGCACGACCGGGCGTTCCTGGACGGAACCGTCACCCGGATATGGGAGCTGCGGGATCGCCGGATCACGGTCTTCCGGGGCGACTACCAGTCCTACCATCGACAGCGGGTCGAGCGGGACGCGCGCGCGGCCAAGGACGCCGATGTGCACGGTGCGTCGATCGCGCGCGAGCGGGAGCTGATCCAGCGCTATCGGAGCCACCGCAAGTTCTCGAAGATGCACGAGCACGAGGCCCGCCTCGAGCGCCTGCAATCGTCCGACGTCAGCGCCCCCAGGGCGTCGCGGAAGCTGAAGCTCCCCCAGGCGGCCCTCCTCGGCACCGGTCCGTCGCGCTCCGGCGAGATCGTGGTCCGGGTCACGGATCTCGCGGTCGGGTACCTGCCTCAGGCCGGCGCGGGGGGATCCGCCACGCAGGTGGCGCGGGCCCCGTTCCTGGCCGCGCAGCGGGGCGACCGGGTGGGCATCGTCGGTCCGAACGGCGCCGGCAAGACCACGCTCCTGCGGACGGTGGCCGGGGACCTGCCGGCGCTCGACGGCACGATCGTATTCGGCAACGGCGTCCAGCTCGGGTATCTGGCCCAGCTCCGTGCGGCGGCGATCCCGGGCGCCACCGTCCTCGATGCCATGCTCGAGGCGGCGCCGGTCACGGATGGCGAGGCCCGGGCATACCTCGCCCGGTTCCTGTTCCGGGGCGACGACGCGTTCAAGGAGGTTCGCCTCCTGTCCGGCGGCGAACGAAGCCGGCTCGAGCTGGCCCTGCTCGGGATCACGCCGGCCAACCTCCTGCTCCTCGACGAGCCGACGAACCACCTCGATGTCGGCGCCCGCGAGGCGATCGAGGACTTCCTTCGCGACAGCCCGGCGACGATCTTCGTGGTCTCCCACGATCGGCGGTTCCTCGAGACGGTCTGCGATCGCCTGTGGGTGGTCGATGCGGGGCTGGTCGTCGCGTTCGAGGGCGGCTACCGCGCCTGGCGCGAGGCGGTTGCCGGTGGCTGGACCGTGGCCCACGCCGCCGACCAGGAGCGCCGTCGCCTCCATCCGGCGGGCGGCGCCGCCCGGCAGCCCGGACGGGCGGAGGTGGTGCATTCCGGCGCTCCGAACGGGGAACAGGGCGCGGGGCGCGGAGCGGCGTCGAGTGACGCGGAGGCGGCACGGGTCGGCGGCGACGCGCCACGCAAGGGCGGCGAGGCGGTACCCGCGGGCGGTGCCGAGACCGGGCGCGGCCGCAGCGGGCCGAGCCGGCCGTCCACCGGCGCTCGGCCAGCCAAGCTGTCGAAGGATCTCTACCGGCGGCAGCGCGAGGCGATCGACGGCGAGCTGACGCGCCTCGGCCTGCGCAAGAACCACCTCGAGCTCGCGACCGGCAATCCGGCCGTGCAGGCGAACTTCGTCGAGCTCCGACGGATCACCAGCGAGCTCGCCGACGTCGAGGCCGCCCTGGCGGCCGCCGAGGACGCCTGGCTGAGCCTCGAGGAGCGCGCGCCGTGACCGTCACGATCGGGATCACCGGCCTGATCGGCTGCGGCAAGTCCACGGTCGGCCGATGGCTGGAGGCGCTCGGGGCCGTGGTCATCGACGCCGACGCCGTCGCGCGCTCGGTGACCGACGGCGACCCCGACGTGCTCGATGACATCGTCGAGACCTTCGGCCCACGCGTGGCGACCCCGAGCGGGAGCCTCGATCGGGCCGCGCTCGCGGCGATCGTGTTCGGCGACCCCATCGCGCTCACCCGGCTCGAAGCCATCGTCCACCCGGCGGTCCGGCGCTCGATCCTCGCGTCGATCGCGGAGGCCGAGGCGTCGGCCGCGCCGGCGATCGTGATCGAGGCCATCAAGCTCGTCGAGGGCGGCCTGGCCGCCGCATGCGACGAGGTCTGGCTGGTCACCTGCGAGCCCGCCGTCCAGCTCGAACGACTCGCCGGCCGAGGGATGGCACCGGCCGATGCGACGGCACGAACGGCGGCGCAGGGTGATCTCCGGGAGCGCGCCGCGGCCGTGGCCGACCGGATCATCGACACGGGCGGGACGCTCGACGAGGTGCAGGCCCGGGCAACGGCTGCCTATCGCGAAGCGCTCGCCTCGCCACCGGCAAGTCCGGCGCACCCGGATGGGGAGAACCCCAGCGGGTCGTGAATCGAAACGCCACCCGGCCCCTGCGGGACCGGGTGGCGGGGAGGTGCGCCGGGTCAGCGGCGCGGCGAATGCATCGGCCGACGGCTCAGCCGGGACTCCCCCGGCTACGGCGCCGGTGCGGGCGACTCCGACGGGCCCGGTGACGCCTGAATGGGCGGCAGCGTCGCGAACGCGCCGCCGCCTGCCGGGTAGGTCTCCGGAATCGGCAGGCCGTACTTGGTGATGATCAGGTTGGTCGTCGAGCCGAGACCCGAGGCATCGATCGTCCGGACGTCCTGCTCCGGGCGGAGGGCGGCGCTGAACGAGGCGTTGCCCGCGGCCTGGAGGTGGCTGATCTCCTCGGCGACGGCCAGGGACACGCGGATGACGTAGAACGTCCCGGATCGGGCGAGGATCACGACGTCCTGGTAGGTGATCTTGGTCGATCGGTCGGTGTAGTACTTCCCGGCGGTGGTGAGCTCGAGCGGCACGTTGACCGTGGCGGTCACGAAGACGTCGATGGTCTGGCCGGCCTGGAGCAGGCCGCCGACCGCCCGATCCTCAGGGATCGTCAGCGAAACCGCCCGCCACGGGACGGAATCAGGCCCGACGGTTTCGTTCGGCTCGAGGATCGAGAACCCGGTGCCGCCCGAGCTCGAGGCCACGAGGTTCGTGGTGACCATCTGGTCCTTGAGCACGGTGACCGCGAGCACCTTGCCGATGAGATCGGCAGGCTTGGCAACGACACCCTCGCTGTTGGTCGCGTCGAGCGGCACCTGGCGCACTGCCAGATCATCGGGCTCGATCGGCTTGCGGGCCGGGATCGCTCGGGCCGCAACGACGACAGGCACCGTCTGCAGCTCTCCCTGGCCTGCGGTCTGCTGGGCCGCATTGATGAGGTAGAAGGCGGCGCCGCCCGCGGCGATCGCCAGGATCAGCCCGAGGACGATGATGACCTTCCCACGACGCCCGTGTTCCCTGTACTCCATTTCCATGACCTGAGATGACCTCCCGAATGGACGCCGAGGCGCCCGCTACGTGCCGTGCCCCGTCGGCTAGTTCCAGGGCACCAGCCGCGCCGCCTGACCGCGACGAAGCTGGGGATCGTTCATGTCGGTGATGACCGGCGTGATCGCATACGCCGAGATCGTGTTGGCGTCCATCGCCGCGATGCGCATGACCGCGAAGCCGGCGATGTCGACGTACTCCTGGTTCCCGTTGCCGGAGCCATCCACGTTCAGGGTGACCTGGATCAGGTGGGTGACCTTGCGCGACGTCGAATCGCCGTTCATGCCGGTCGCCCGAAGCGTCAGCGGGTAGAGACCGGGCGCCAGGGTCCCGGTGTTGACGGTCAGCGTCGATGCGGTCCCGTTCTTGCTCGGCGAGACGCTTGCCGGCGAGAACGAAATGGATCCGATCCCGGGTGGGAGCGGCGTGTCGACCGACAGGCTCACCGGGTTGCCGAAGTTCGTGTTCTTGTTCGGCGCGTTCTGGAGCTGAAGGGCGAACGTCGCCGTCCCGCCGCTCGCGACGTCGAAGGTCGAGACGTTCGACGTGAACAGGAAGTCGCGAGTCACGGTGCCGATCTTCAGCATCATCGGCTGGACCTTGGTGGTGAGATACGGGCTGCCCGCCTGGCCCTGGGCCCAGATCGTGTAGATCCCGACGGTCGCCCCGGACGTCGTGATGTTGGTGAGGCTCACGTTGGCGCCGGAGCCCAGCGACGGTGTCACCGGGTTCGGGTTGTAGGTGATCGACGAGGCTCCGCCGGTCATCGCGCCGGTCGTGAGCGGGTTCTGGGCGTCGAGGGCATCGGCCAGGGTCGACAGCGTCACGACACCCGAGAACGCCTGGTTGCGTGACACCTTGAGGCTGCCGGCGTTCGCGGTCGTGCCCGACGCCGGGAGGTCGATCTCTCCGGGCGGCGTGATCGTGAAGTCGGGGATGGCCATGACGTTGCCCGGGTAGACGGCCACGAGGACCTGGTCGCCGAGCGCATAGCGCGACTGGACGGCGTCGATCGCGATCCCGGTCGAGTTGCCGGACATGATCGCGACCTGGTCGTTGGGGTCGGGCGGCGACACGATCGACGGGAACATCGGCCCGGGGTACCCGGTCGCGATCCAACCGGCCTCCATGGCCTTGAGCGTGTTCGCATTGGTCGAGGCGGTGACGCCGTTGTAGTAGAGCTGCGACCCGGCAGACTGGAAGTTGCGGATGTCGAGCGCGACGAACCCCCGGAAGTCGGCCCCGTTGCCGGGCTGAGCCCCCTGGCCGAGGATCGCCAGGATCGGGCCATGGTTCGTAGTATCGGCGCCGGGATCCGCGCCGTTGAAGGCGGCTCCGGCGTTCGGGGCGGAGCGCAGGCTGCCGTCGGTCTCGGTTCCCAGGCACGACGTGGCGGCCGTGGCGAAGTAATCCGTGAACCAGCTCGGGTTGTCCGAGCACGGATACGTGGCGCTCGCGTTCGGACCGGGCGTGTTCACGAAGCGCCGGACGGCAATCGGGAGCAGGTCACCCTGGAGGATCGCCATCGCGCGCGCCCCGATGGGCTGGTTGCCGAGGCCGATCACCCGTCCGAACGTGTAGTTGATGCTGTTCATCAGGGCCACCCGAACGGTGCCGCCCGAGATGAGGATGCCCTCGGACAGGTAGGACGGATCCCCGCTGTGACCGGGCTCATAGACCGGCGTGGACGGTGGCAGGGACGGCGCGATGCCGTTCGGGTCCGCCGCGAAGTTCTGGGTCAGGGTGTTCTCGGCGGCAATCCGCGCGTTGGCGTCGGAATCGCCGCGGATCAAGGCGTTCGCAGCGGCCAGGACGGCCGAATCGGCCGCGTTCTGGAGGAACCGGCGCTCGCTGTAGAACCGCCCGATGTCGACCGCGACTCCGGCCGCGGCAAGCAGCGCGGTGAGGCCGAGCGCGAAGACGACCAGGACCTGGCCCCGGCTCGCCGGCCCCCCGGCCATCAGTTGATGACCATCGTGACTTCGCCGGTCAGCACCAGGCGCCCGCCGGCGTCGCGTGGCAGGAGCGCGCTGATCAGCGGGATCAGGAGGTCCTGGTGGTAGCGGACCCGGACGGTGACCGTCTGGCCGACCCGTGCGTCGCTCTGGCTGATGCCCGTGGGCAGGGCGTAGGTGACTGTCAGGTCGCCGTTCGTAAACGTGTCTCCGGTCTGCGACCACGTGCCGGTGGTCGTGAACCACGGCGCGCTCGGCGACAGGAGGTTCATCGAATTCTGGATCGTGGTCCTGATCGCCGCGTTGCGGGCGGCGTCGTTCTGGGCCTTGCTCTGGCCCTGCTGGTAGACGTAGATCGATCCGTCGCGCGCACCCTCACGGGTCGCGTTCGCGATGGTGATGTACGAGTTGAAGATGAATCCGAACTGCACGATCCCGAGCAGGATCAGCAGCAGCGGTGTCAGGACCAGGGAGAACTCGACCAGGCTCTGTCCCTCGGTCCCGGAGCGGTTTCGAGCGGCCCGCTCTCGGCGGGTGAGGATGCGCATGCCGTGACAGATGCCTTCCGTGCGACGAGTGTGGAGCGAGTCTCCGGCCGCACGATCGAGTTCGAAATAGGCGAGGGGTACCGGAAGGTGCGTCCATCCGTCCCACCGAACAGGCGTTCGAAAGCGCCACTCGGCTGGTAAACTGGGCCCGTGCCCGACTTCAAGCTCGTTGCCCCGTTCCAGCCGACCGGTGACCAGCCCCAGGCGATCGCCCGCCTCACGGACGGGCTCAAGCGCGGTCTGCGCCACCAGACCCTGCTGGGCGCCACGGGCACCGGCAAGACGGCCACGATCGCCTGGACGATCGAGGCCGCGAACCGTCCGACCCTGGTGCTTGCGCACAACAAGACCCTCGCGGCCCAGCTCTACGCGGAGCTTCGCGAGTTCTTTCCGGACAATGCCGTCGAGTACTTCGTCAGCTATTTCGACTACTACCAGCCCGAGGCCTACCTGCCCCGGTCGGATACGTACATCGAGAAGGATTCGAGCCGGAACGACGAGATCGACCGGCTTCGGCACGCCGCGACCCACGCGCTCTTCGAACGACGGGACGTCATCGTCGTCGCGTCGGTCAGTTGCATCTACGGGATCGGCGCCCCCGTGGACTACGGCGCAACGGTCCTTCGCCTGCGGGTCGGCGGCCAGTACCGGCGGGATGCCGTGCTCCGCCATCTCGTCGATCTCCAGTACCAGCGCAACGACCAGGCGCTGACCCGGGCGAAGTTCCGGGTGCGGGGCGACACCCTGGAGTTCCAGCCCGCGTCGGAGGACCGGCTGGTCCGGGTCGAGTTCTTCGGGGACGAGGTCGAGCGGATCACCGAGCTCGATCCGCTGACCGGCGAGCTCCTCGCCGATCGAAAGGACGTCAACGTCTATCCGGCCTCGCACTACGTCACGCCTGCCGACAAGCTCCAGGCGGCGATCGTCGACATCGAGGCCGAGATGGAGGAGCGCGTCGCGGGGCTCGAGGCGGAGGGCCGGGCCCTGGAGGGCGCTCGCCTTCGCCAGCGCACGACGTTCGACCTGGAGATGCTCCGAGAGCTCGGCTACTGCTCGGGCGTCGAGAACTACTCGCGGCACCTGTCACGACGCGACGCCGGGAGTCGGCCCTGGACGCTGCTCGATTACTTCCCGCCGGATTGGCTGCTCATCGCCGACGAATCGCACATGACGATCCCGCAGGTCGTCGGCATGTACAAGAACGACCGAACGCGCAAGGAGATCCTCGTGGACTTCGGGTTCCGGCTGCCGTCGGCCCTGGACAACCGGCCGCTCACGTTCGAGGAGTTCGAGGCGAGCGTCCACCAGGCGGTCTACATGTCGGCGACGCCCGGGCCGTACGAGCTGGAGCGCAGCGAGCAGGTCGCCGAGCAGCTCATCCGCCCGACCGGGATCGTCGATCCGGTCATCCACATCCGACCGACCGAGGGCCAGATCGACGACCTGATGGAGGAGATCCGCAAGCGCGTCGAGCGAGGCGAGCGGTCGATCGTCACGACGCTGACCAAGCGGATGGCCGAGGACCTGACCGACTACCTGCGCGAGCTCGGGGTCAAGGTCCAGTACCTGCATGCGGAGGTGGACACGCTCGAACGCGTCGCGATCCTGCGCGACCTCCGACTCGGGGTCTACGACGTGCTCGTCGGGATCAACCTCCTCCGGGAGGGGATCGACCTGCCCGAGGTCACCCTGGTCGCGATCCTCGATGCTGACAAGGAGGGGTTCCTGCGGAGTGCCTGGTCGCTCATCCAGATGACCGGCCGGGCGGCCCGGAACATCGGCGGCGAGGTCGTCATGTATGCCGATCGGATGACCGATTCGATGAAGGCGGCGATCGACGAGACGAATCGCCGTCGCGCCGTCCAGGTCCAGTACAACCTCGACCACGGCATCGAACCGACGACGATCATCAAGGGCATCCGTGACCTGAACGACCAGCTCCGATCGGTGGCCGAGTCGACCACGATGTATACCTCGGAGCGGGAAGCGCGGGATGCCCGGCTCGTGGAGCTGGATACGAAGAAGGTCGAGC
>SCTE01000553.1 GCA_004298915.1 Chloroflexota bacterium
GGCCGAGGTCGTCGAGGACCATCGGCCTCGTGCCGACCCTGCGCCGCTCGGCCCGCGAGCGTGGTCAACGGGCCGGGGTGTCGGTCGACTTCGAATCGATCGGCGTGGACCGCCGGCTGCCGGTGGACATGGAGAGCGCCCTGTTCCGGATCACCGATGAGGCCCTGGCCGGCTTCCTCGCCCGGAAGCCGCATCGCGTGTCCCTGGGCATGGACTGGGGCGATTCACTGGTGATCACGCTTCACGCGGAGCGCGCAGCGGTGGCGGTCCCGGAGAGCGACCTTCCGCCCGAGGGCGAGGCACTGCCCCCCGCCCTGGCTGAAATGGTCGCGGATCGCCGAGCCCAGCATGCGGCGGCACTGGCGGCAGCCACGACCGCCGCCACCGTCAAGTTGCCGGCGAAGCTCGCACGGGAACTGGAGCAGCGCGCGGCCACGCTCGGGATCGATGTCTCGATCGACGAGAACGGCGGCTCGCTCCGGCTCGTGGTCCCGGTGGACGCCCCGGTCGAGGCGGGCGCGCCGGCCTGACCCGCGGTGCGCGGGCGCACCTGCTTTGACGAAGAAGTACTGTTGCCACGTGGCAGGAAATCCATACTGTTGCACCTCACCGGACCAAGACATGGTTCGATCAGCAGAAAAGGCAGCACAGTCCTATGGCACTCATCCACGCATTCATCGCCTCAGTCCGCCGTGATGACGAGGGTCAGGGTCTCGCCGAGTACGCGCTGATCCTGGCGCTCATCGCGATCGTCGCGATCGTTGCCCTGCTGTTCCTGGGTGGCCAGATCAGCACGATCCTCAGCAACGTGGGCGCTTCCATCTAGACAGAACGACCACCGCAGATGACGACCGCCGGTCAACTCGAACGGCGGTCGGTTCATGTTCGTCGCATGAGCAGGACAAACTGGTTGAGTCGCCGAACGAAGGTCCTGGTGCGTCAACGACCGGTCGTCAGGTAGGATCGTGCGATCGGAGCCGTCTGGGCTCGCGGACTCATCCTAGGAGGCGTGAACAGCGCATGGCACTCATTCGTACATTCATCGAATCCCTTCGTCGCGACGAGGAAGGCCAGGGTCTCGCCGAATACGCGCTGATCCTCGCCCTCATCGCCATCGTCGCGATCGTTGCGCTGCTCTTCCTGGGCGGCCAGATCTCCACGATCCTCAGCCGGGTCGGCGCGTCCGTCTAGACGGCCTCGACCTGTCACCTGCACGGACCGCCGCGTTCCACATCGGAACCGGCGGTTCGATGCTTTCAGGGCCGGTCCCGGCCCGACAGGAGGTGAACGCACCATGCTCTCGCACTTCGTCCATCGAGCCTTCGTCAAGGTTCGAGGCGAGGAAGAAGGTCAGGGCCTCGCGGAATACGCACTCATCCTTGCACTCATTGCCATCGTCGCCATCGTCGCCCTGCTCTTCCTCGGCAGCCAGATCAGCAGCAAGCTGAGCATCGTCGGCAACGCCATCTGAGGCTCCCGCAGACGTCGCATTTCGGAGGCCCGTCCGGCAGTCGGACGGGCCTTTCGATTCCCCATCGATGCCGCCTGGCAACCTTGCGACGAACCTTGCGACACGCAGCGGAACCTGCCGGAACCTACCAGAGGTACTAGCCCATTGGTATAGTCGCGCGGGGCGGTCGCGGTGCTAGAGTGGTGCCACCTGTCACACCGTATTTGATCGGGGGAGGTTCCTTCGTTGAAGCGCTCAAATCGCCTGGTTCTACTCATCGGCGTGTTCCTCGCGGCGCTCGTCTTCGTCATCGTCATCGTCCTTCTCGGGCCCGGCCAGACGTCGAATGGACCGGAGCAGAGCGCACCGCCCTCCAAGATCGCGACCGTCATCGCCAGCCGTGACATCGCGCTCGGCGTGACGATCACCAAGGACATGCTGAAGACACAGGACCTCGAACCGAACACCCGGCTTCCGGGCGCCTTCGGCGATACGAGCGCAGTGATCGGCAGCGTCACGCGCGCCGCCGTCAAGTCCGGTCAGCAAGTCACCGCGGCCATCTTCACCGAACAATCCGGCGCGAACTTCCAGTGCCCGGCAGGCTTCACCTGCATCGCGGTCCAGGTCGACCAGCTGTCAGGTGTCGGCACGCTGATCAAGACCGGTGACTACGTCGACATGGTCGCGGGGATCAGCCCGAACTTCCCGATCCTCGACTCCAAGACGGTAGCCCGGGTGCCCGACGAGAACTACGACCACACGAGCGTCAAGGTCCTCCTCCAGGGCATGCAGGTCGTCACGACCCTGCTTCCCCCGCCGCCCACCGCCGAGACGGGCGTTGCGACGCCGGCTCCTGGTGCGACCGCCGCGCCGGCGACCGGTGGCGGCACGGCCCTCAACGGCCAGCAGGAGATCGTAATCCTCGCGGTCACCCCGCAGCAGGCCGAGGTGATCAAGTTCGCCCAGCTGGACGGCAGCATCACCCTGCTCCTCCGCTCGCCCAAGGACTTCGTGGATGACCAGGGCAACCCGATCATCCCGGAGGTCGTGAAGACGACCGGCATCGTCCTCAAGACGATGATCACGGATTACGGCGTCCTGCCGCCCAAGGTCATCACCGACCCGCAGCCCAGCGCGGCCCCGTAACCAGTCGATCAAACGGGAATCCCACCGACACCATGAGTGACCAGATCAAGGTCCTGATCGTCGACGACATCCTCGAGACGCGCGACCACCTTTCGAAGCTCCTGAGCTTCGAGGCGGACATCGACGTCGTGGGTGTCGCCGCGTCCGGGGCCGAGGCGATCGAGCGCGCGGTGGCGCTCGCACCGGATGTGGT
>SCTE01000554.1 GCA_004298915.1 Chloroflexota bacterium
AGCCAGGTCGCCTACTACTCGACGACGAACACGCTGATCCAGCTTCGCGTCCCGCCGCGCCTGCGGGGTCGGGTCCACAGCCTGTACGTGCTGACCTCGATCGGCCTGCTCCCGCTCGGCAATCTCGCGGCCGGCGCGATCGCAGAACGGACGGGTGTGTCGGTCGTCCTGGCCGTCGGTGCCCTCATCACGCTCGGCGCGACGATCGCTGCCGCCGTGGCCCGCCCGGCGCTCCGGCAACTCGCCGCCGGGGCTTCCGGCGGGACGAGCGCGGAGGAGAGGCCACTGAGTCCTCCGGTTGATGCGGTGCCCGCTCTCCAATCGGGCGCGGTGGCTGAAACCTTTTCGATCGAGGCGGCCTCAGACAGCACGAACAGCCGATCGCCGATCGGGCAGGACCCAGGAGCACCGACCACATGACCACGCCAATCCGCCTCCAGATGATCCGGACGATCGGCATCGCCGTCGTCAGCCTGCTGCTCATCGTTGGTGGCGCATTCGCAGCCAACGGGATCGCCGTTTCCGCGACGCCGGCCAACGACGCCTTCAACGCCGCGTCGTCGATCGAGCCATCCGAGTCACCCGAGGCCAGCGAGTCGCCCGAGGCAACGGACGCGTCGACCCTCACTGTTTCCGATGATGCCTCCGAGTCACCGGAAGCCTCCGAGTCCCCTGAGGCGTCCGAGTCCCCTGAGGCGTCCGAGGCCTCCGAGGCGTCCAACGACGATGGCGATGACGCCAGCGACGCCACCGAGACGGATGCGCCCGAGGCCTCCGATGACCACCACGGCGGGGACGACGCTTCCCCCGAGCCGGGCGACGACTCCGGGAGCGACGACAACGGCGGGCACGGCAGCGACGACTGATCGCAGCCTTGCGGCCCGGCCAGGACGTGACGAATGGCTCGCCATGGAAACCGCCGATTCGCGTCACCATGGGGGCGACGCCCGACCCAACCGGGTCGGCCGAACCTCCATGGAGTCGACCCATCAGTCCTGTCCGGGCCCCGAACGAGTTCATGGAGCCGCACGCCGATGACGCAGCCGTGGTCGAGGCGATCCTTGCCGGCGATGCCGATGCCTTCCGAACCCTCGTGGATCGGGAGGCCGCGGCCGTCATTCGCGCCTGTCATCGAATCCTCGGCGATCTGGGCGAGGCCGAGGATGTCGCCCAGGAAGCGTTCGTGACCGCGTACCGGTCGCTCGGCTCGTGGCGGGCCGAGGGTCCCTTCGGTGCCTGGCTTTCGCGCATCGCCGTCCGACTCGCGATCCGCCAGGCGACGAGGCGGCGAACGGTCGCCTGGGTCAGTCCGGGTGCCGGCGGGGATGGCTCGAGCGACGACCCCGTGGCGCGCCTTCGATCGGACGGGTCCGCCGATCCGGAGGGCCTGATGCTACGCGGCGAGCGGCAGCTGGCGGTGCGCAACGCGGTCGCGGCGCTCGATGAGCCGTACCGCGAAGTCGTCGCCCTCCGGTTCTTTGCGGAGCGGTCCCTCGACGAGATCGCAACGCTGACCGGCCGTCCGCTCGGGACGGTCAAGACGCACCTCCATCGTGGGTTGATCCGTCTTCGCGGACAGTTCGCCGAGGGGGAGTCATGACCGGGCCCGGTTCGTATCGCCCATCCGAGGCGGACGGCGCCGACACGACCATCCCGGACTCGGAGCTCGCGCAAGCCTATGCGGCCGCTCGCCTTCTCGAGCGGGCGATGCCCGCCGATCCCATGACTCGATCCGGCGACTTCGTCGATCGGGTGATGGCCGCCGTGGCCGCCGAGCCGACCCCCAGGGCAGCCGGATTTCTCGGCGCCTTCACGGCGAACCCGGGGCCGGTCACGTTTCTCGCCTCGATCCGTTCGGCCTGGCGGACCGCCGCCGACGCCGCCGGACGGCCGGTCCGGATCCGCGCGACGGCGATGGCCTATGTCCTGGCCGTCCTCGTCGCGGCGGTCTCACTCACCGGCGTTGCCGCGATCGGCACTGCCGGCGCGCTTGGCTGGTTCCAGCGGGATGGTTCGCCGGAACCGTCCGGGCTCGTCACATCGCCCGTGCCCTCCTCATCGCCATCCGACCAGGTCACACCCTCCGGATCACCGGAACCGTCGGAGTCGGCCGAACCATCGGAGTCGGCGGAGCCGTCCGAAAGCAGCGAACCCCCTGGCTCATCCGAGCCCGGCGACACGCCGGGACCGACATCGTCTCGCGCACCGGGCGCGACTTCGTCACCCGAACCCTCGGACGATCACGGCGAGAGCCCGTCGCCCAGCTCCAGCGATGACTCGGGCGGTTCCGGTTCGCCGTCGAACACGCCCCGACCCTCCGACACGCCGAAGCCGTCAGAGACCCCGCACTGACGGTCGTCCCGGCGAATTGACGGCGCGTCCTACCTGACCAGGCCCTTCAATGCGAGGTGGTAGAACAGGTTCGGGTCGTAAGGCATGTTCAGGATCGCTGACCCGCCGATCTGGAATGTCCAAGCGATGATCTGCACGGCCGCGCAATTCAGGTTGCCTGAGCCATTTGGCGTGCATCCCGTCGAGCTGGAACTCCCGCTGAGCGAGACGTCACCACCGGCCGTATAGATCGTTCCCTCAAGGTTCGTGCTGCCGCCACCGCCCACGAAGATGTCGGCTCGCCCCTGGTAGGCACCGCTTGCGCCTCCGTCCTGCCAAAGGAGCATGCCTCCGAACGGGCACCCGGTGGTGCTGTAGGGCGGGCACGGGACGGTTCCCGACAGGCCCTTCAAGCTGATTGACCCGGTGCCTGATACATCCAGGTCCTGCTGGCACTTCAGGTTGTCATTCGTTGACTTGCAAGCTGTCGCAAAGTTCGGGTCGTCGGTACCGAATATCAGGACGCGTCCACTGGCCGAGTCGAGGGATCCACCCGTCTGCGCGATCCCCCCGCCGGCGATCACGTAGATCCCGGGACTGAGGGTGATCTTGGCGGATCCCGAGATCGACCATCCGCCGTAGTAGGTTCCCGGGTTCAGCGTGACGATGTCCCCGTTCTTGAACGAGCACGCCTTCGGAGTGGCAGCGGTGCCAGACGCGCCCGTGGGGCAGGTTCCCGGCGCCCCGGCGACGGGCGGTCGGATGAGCGCGAGCGGGTCTCCCGCGTATCCGGCCTGCTCATCGACGGTTCCGATGGTTGGTGGGTTGTTCCCGGAATAGGTACATGCCCCCTGCACGTAGAGCGCAGGGATGTCGACGGTCGTGTTCGAGCCACTGACCTCGAAGGCGCCCTTCGGATCCTTTGCGCAGGCGTCGTTGGCGCCATAGGGCACGGCGCCGCAATCGGAGTTGACCTGGACATAGCCGCCCGGCGCCGTGACGCCAGCCGCGGGGAAGATTCGAATGCCGCCGCCGCCGCCGCCGCCGTTGATCTTGGCTGCTGCCACACTCCCGCAACCCTGGTCGGACAGCGCGACGAGGC
>SCTE01000555.1 GCA_004298915.1 Chloroflexota bacterium
GGCGGACCGTTTGTCAAGCGGATCAGACACCGGAGAGCAGTCTCTGATGGCGAGAAGCCACGGGCTCATCGCGCTCGGCAGGCTCGATGAGGCCTTGCAGAGTGTCTCTCGGTTCACCTTCGGTGCACTACGATCCGCGGTCGCGTTCGAGTCCCGCCGTCACCTGATCTCGGCTTCGGTCGATGTTCTAATGGGCAACGCGGGCGGATTGCGATCAGCGGCCAAGTGCGAGATCCGAGCCCAGGCCCAAGGCGCCACTCTATGGGCGAGTGTCGCACGAGTGTATGCCGCGAGCAGTGGCTCTTCGACATTTGGTTCGGCGATTCAGCGGCAGATTGAAGACGATCTGGCAGTTGTCTCCGTTTGTGCTGACATCGTCGCCTGCCACCTTGACTGGCTCGGTGGACCGACACTCCAGGCCGTCGAGTCGGAGATCCGGCGCCGACCTGAGCGATGGCGTTCACCGCTCCGGCGGGTGGTTGCCGAGCTAACTGGGCCTGCACAGGCGGCGGCCGCGAAATTGCTTGACGAGGTGGGAACACATGAGGATGTTGTGCTCCTCCGGAAAGCAGCCAAAGCTGCCCGGGGCGGCCAGTTTCCGCCGGCAGCTGGTCGTGGACTGTCGCGAAGACTCGCACCGCGCGTCTTCGTCGAGGATCTGGGTCGGATCGAAGTCGTCATCGGTGAGCGTCTGATAGAAGGGAGCGCCATACGTCGCAAGGTGCTCGCGCTCCTAGCCTTTCTGTTGACTCGCACCGGGTTCGCGGCAACCCGCGACGAGGTCCTCGAGGCGATGTGGCCAGACCTTGAACCCGGGACGGCGCAGAACTCGCTGAATCAGACGGTCTACTTCCTGCGTCGCGTGTTCGAACCACAGTTCTCGGAAGACATCACGCCCGGGTATGTGGGGCAGGACGGGGAAACGCTGTGGCTAGACAAGGATCTTGTGAACTCCCGAAGCAGACGGTGCCGCGATCTAGTGGCCCAAGCGACTGCGCCGGCCGACCCTGCAGTCGTAATGGAACTGGCCCGCTCATATCGCGGTAAGTTCGCACTCGACTTTCTATATGAGGATTGGGCCGGGCACTACCGCGACTCGCTTCACGCCGCGTACCTACGCGTAGTAGAAACCTCGCTTAGAGCCGATACCGACTCTGGACAATACGAGCGTGGGATACAACTGGCTCAAGTAGCAACTGAAGCGGAGCCGGAGGCCGAAGAGCTTCAACTCGCGCTCACGCGCCTGTATCGCCTGTCTGGGTCGTTGGCGGCCGCGGCGGAGCAGTACCAGAGCTACGCTCGGACTCAACGAGACTTGGGCCTGGAGCCAGAGCCCTTCGAGCAACTCTAGGAACCGGGACGGTAGGTCGGATAGGTAGACATGCGTATTGACCGGTGCAGTCCAGGGTACCTATAGTCCGGCCTCGTCGTAGTACTTCGGTACTAGAGCGGCGAGTCAACCAACGCTCGGTACGCGCTGAAGCTCCACCTGAAATGGGCACTTAGGGTGGAGCAGAGCGAGTAGTGCAACCGACCGACCAATGTGTCTGGTCGGTTTTCGCGTCTTGTTACGCGAGAGCCGCAAGGAGGAACGAGCGTGCAGCCGGATAGCACCCTTAAGGGTTTCTAGGTTCCGTCATGTCCGACATGAAGAACCGAGTCATGCGGCTCGCGATCACGCTTGGCGCGATCGCGGCGACCGCCCTTGCAGGTGGAGCAACCCTCAAAGGCTTCTAGTACCTCAGTTCTGTCGAGTTCCGGGACCCGGGAGGGTAAAGTGACCAGAATTCGAGAGCAGAGGACGAGGAGCACGTGACCAGGTCGCTCAAGATCTACATCACCGGGCTCGTGGGAGCAGCAGCCCTTGCGCTGCTGGCCACGAGCCTTGTGATTCCAATCGATGACGGCATCGCTCTGCGATTCCAGGGGCACGGGATTGCAACGGAGATCGAGCTCCTAGCGGGCGTCGCCTTCTGGATTGTTGTGACCCTCTTTGCGTCCGCACTCCCCGTCACGCTTAGCGAGGGCGTCCATATTGCGGTTTCAACAGCTCCCCTTATGGCGGCGACTGCGCTAGGCGGTCCGACGGCAGGGGCGCTGGTCGCGGTCTTTGGGACCCTCGACATGCGTGAGGTGCGGGGCAGAGTCCCTTGGTATGGGATCCTGACCAACCACGCTGCGATTGTTCTCCCGGTCATTGCGGGTGGGCTCGTCATCCACGCTTTCAAGGGCGAGCCTGGCGAGTTCGCGAACGAACTCGTTGCAACGCTCCTCGGATCACTCGTCTACTTCACGCTAAACCTCACTTTCGTTTCGGCAATCGTGTTCTTCCGTGGCGGCCGCTCAATTCGAGAGTTCCTCAATCGGGCCGAGACAAAGAACATCTACGTCAACCTACTCACCCTCGCGCCGATGGGTTGGCTCATGGCGCGGATGTACGCGCTGTCAGGGGCCGGCTGGTGGACGACGCTGCTGTTTGCGCTTCCGCTGTACACGACGCGGGTTGCGTACCACCGGTTCGTCGAGATGCGGGACATGTTCACGCAGACGATCGGGGCCCTGGCGGAGGCGGTCGACAAGCGGGATCCGTTCACGAGCAAGCACAGCCAGAACGTGCGGATGATCAGCGTCGACATCGGGCGGGAGATGCGCGTCGGCGCGAGCGAGCTCGAGGCACTCGAGTGGGGCGGCCTGCTCCACGACGTGGGCAAGATCGGCGTGCCGGACAACATCCTGCTCAAGCAGGAACGCCTGACCCGCGAGGAGCGGATGGTCATGAACGCGCACCCGGTGCTCGGCGCCGAGATCATCGCGCCTGTCGCCAAGCTCGCGCCGGAGCTGCCGATCATTCGCCACCATCACGAGTGGTACAACGGCTCGGGATACCCGGATCGGCTCATGGGTGACGAGATCCCGAAGCTCGCGCGCGTCCTGCACGTCGCCGACGCGTTCGAGGCCATGACGGCTGCTCGCCCGTACCGGATGAACCCGCTGACGAACGAGCAGGCGCTCGGTGAACTGCGCAAGTTTGCGGGCATCCAGTTCGATCCCGAGGTCGTCGATGCCTTCGTTCGTACCCGCTGGGCCAATGACGTCCGAGATCCAGGTCGGCCACAACCCGCCCGACCGATCCCGCTCCTCGGGCAGCACGGCCGCTCGCCCCAGCCGGTCTTCGACGGCCCCGCCCCGGGCTCCCCAGCCGCAGATCTGGGCTGACGCGGCCGCGCCGCGCTCTGGGCCTTGCAAGCCGGGTCGCCCGGGCCACCTGGCACGAGCAGCGTGCGCGTCCGGGGAGCGCCCCACAGACCGGCGAGGCGTCGCCCTTGCCGTTTGATGTGCGCAGGACGCCTCCGAGGCGGCAGAATGGCCGGGTGACGGAGATGAGGCTTCCACCGGTTGGGGGGCGGGCCCGGTCAGTTGCCGGTCACGCTCCGGCGGGCGCGCGACGCCGCGCCGCCGCGCCGCACGCGCCGGGCGCCTCGACACGCGATCGTGTCAGCGGCGCTGCGGGGCCACTCGCCTCCGCCGTCACGCCGCGCCATGGCCGCGGCCTCGATGATCCTCGTTCGACCCCGGCCGGCGAACCGTGCTGATCGGGGGCATCGTCCTCGGCCTGATCCTCGGGTTCGCGGCGGGCGGACGCCTCGACAATCTCCTGTCCGTTCGCCTCCGGCTGGTCCAGATCACGTTCTTCGGGCTGTTCCTGCGGGTCGCCACCCAGATCGCCATCGAGAACCACAATGCGCCGATTGAGGCCCTCCGCGGCCCGCTCTTCCTGATCGCGTTCCTCGCGATCCTCGCCGGGCTGTGGGCCAATCGGGAGCATCCCGGGCTGAGCCTCGCGTTCGTTGGCGTGCTCCTCAACACGATTGCCGTCGCGGTTAATGGCGGCCACATGCCGGTCTGGATCCCTGCCTTCGAGGCGGCGGGATTCGCGCCCGGCTCGGCGCTGGGGCCGTTCCACGTCGCGCTGCAGGGGACCGATTCGGCCGCGTTCCTGCTCAAGGCCGGGCCGCTCGGCGACATCCTGCCGATCCCGATCCCGATCGTGCGCAACGTGGCCAGCATCGGTGATGCGTTCCTCGCCCTCGGCCTCGCATTCTTCCTGTTCTCGAGCACCGTTCGCTCGCCCGTCGAGATCGACGAGGCTACCCGCGACGCGATCAGGCGTCGGCTGATCTCGATCACGCCCTGGCGCGTCGGCACCTACCCCGGGACCTCGGTCACGGCCACCGGCCGAAGCCTCGGCGGCACGGCGATCCTCGGGGGCCCGCCGTCGGCGGTCCCGGTCGCCGGCTTCCCGCCGATCATCGAGCGGGTCAAGCGCCATCCCTACGTCCGACTGGCTCTCGACAGCTCGTTCGCCGCCCTCTGGACGGGCCAGCTGATCTCGCTGATGGGCGACCGGATCCACCAGGTCGCGGTGGCCTTCGTCGTGTTCTACGCGACGGGCTCGCCGATTGCCGTCGGGATCGCGTTCTTCGTCGCGACGGTGCCGAATCTCCTGTTCGGCGCGGTCGCCGGCACGCTCGTGGATCGCTGGGATCACCGCGAGGTCATGATCGTGTCCGACCTCCTGCGGGCCTCCCTCGTGCTCCTGCTCCCGATCGCGGCGGCGGTGAACCTGCTCCTGATCTACCCGATCATCTTCCTGATCACGACGATCTCCGTCTTCTTCCGACCGGCCAAGGGCGCGATCCTGCCCCGGATCGTGGCGCCCCAGGACCTGAACGCGGCGAACTCGGCCATCTGGATCGTCGATGCCTTCGCTGATGTCGGTGGGTACGCCATCGCCGGGCTGTTCGTTGCGCTCCTCGGCCCCCAGCTGCCGCTCGCGTTCTGGGCGGACGCGGTCACCTACGTCGCGTCGGCGTTCCTCATCGCCTCGATCTCCGTCGCCCCCGTGAAGCGGCTCGGTGCCGCCGCCGCGGGCAAGGGCGCGGGCTTCGTCAACGAACTTCGCGCCGGCTGGACCTTCCTCCGAAGGGAGCGATCCGTCTTCGCCAACACCGTCCAGGCGATGGTCGCCCAGTTCATGCTCGGCGTGCTCATCGCCCTCCTGCCGGTCTACGCGGAGCAGCACGTCATCGGCGCGCCGGTCGCGGGGAGTGCCGTGTACGGGTTCCTCGAGGGCGGGATCGGTGCCGGCAACCTCATCGGCGGGTTCCTCATCGGGCTCATCGGGTCGAGGATCGCGATCGGGAAGATGGTCATCTTCGGGTACCTGTTCACGGGCGTCTGCATCGCTGCGCTCGCGCTGACCGGCAACTTCGCCGCTGCGATGGCCCTGACCTTCGGGGCCGGCGTGGGCAACCTGGCGTTCGTGATCCCGAGCCAGACGCTCGTCCAGACGCGAACGCCGCCCGAACTGATGGGCCGGCTGCTGGG
>SCTE01000556.1 GCA_004298915.1 Chloroflexota bacterium
GCTCTTCCGATCTCCCGTACCTCTCGGCCCGCGAGAACGTCGAGATGCCGATGATCCTCGATGGCGCCCGCGACCGCGGCACGCGAGCGAAGGAGCTCCTCGCGACCGTCGGGCTCGCGGATCGGGCCGATCACCGTCCCGACCGACTGTCGGGCGGTGAGCAACAGCGGGTCGCGATCGCGGTCGCCCTCGCCAATCGTCCCGCGGTCCTGCTGGCAGATGAGCCGACGGGTGAGCTCGACACCGCGACCTCGGCCGAGATCTTCGGGCTCCTCCGCCAGGTCAACGCCGACCTCGGGACGACGATCGTCATCGTGACCCACGATGCCCAGGTCGCGGAGCAGGTCGGGCGGACGGTCTCGATCCGTGATGGCCGGACGAGCACCGAGACGTTCCGGCGGACCGAGCAGACCGAGGCGGGTGACCATCGAATCGTGGCCGAGGAGTTCGCCGTCCTCGATCGGGCGGGGCGCCTCCAGCTCCCCAAGGCACACGTCGAAGCCCTCGAGCTGAAGCGCCGCGTGCGCCTCCGGCTGGAGGAGGATCACGTCGGGATCTGGCCCGACCAGAATCGCGAGGAGCCGCCGCATGACCGTTGACCTGGCATCGCGCCGACCCCCGACCCGCCCATCTGATGCCCTCGTCCTGGCTTCGTCGCTGACCCGCGACTACCCCTCGGGCGAGGGTGTCGTCCATGCCCTTCGGAACGTCGACCTGGCAGTCGGCCACGGGCAACTCGTTGCCGTGCGGGGCCGATCCGGCAGTGGCAAGACGACGCTCCTCAACCTGCTCGGTGGCCTCGATCGACCAACGTCCGGCTCGGTTGTCGTGGACGGCGACGAGATCTCGGCGATGGACGAGGGTCGGCTCGTCGAGATCCGGCGCCGGACGATTGCCTTCATCTTCCAGTCGTTCGGTCTCGTGCCGATCCTGACCGCCGCCGAGAACGTCGAGGTCCCGCTGCGCCTGGTCCGGACCGAGCCCGGAGCGCGGGATCGTCGCGTCGAGGAGCTGCTCGAGATCGTCGGGCTTCACGAGCGGGCCCGGCACCGACCGCACGAGCTGTCCGGCGGTGAGCAACAGCGGGTGGCCATCGCTCGCGCGCTGGCGAATCGGCCCAAGCTGCTGCTCGCCGATGAGCCGACCGGCCAGCTCGATTCGGAGACCGGCCATCGAATCATGCTGGTCCTTCGCCAGGTGGTCCGTGCGGAAGGCATCACCGCGGTCGTCGCGACGCATGACCCCCTGATGATGGATGTCGCGGATCGGGTGGTCGAATTGCACGACGGCACGCTCGTGGAGCGGTGACCCGGCCCACCAGCCGGCAGGTCGACCCGCCGCCGGCCGACCGGCCCGAGTTCGAAACTTGCGCAACGACCCATCGCCCGGCGAACATCCGCCCGTGCTGACGGTTCGAGGGTCCAATCGGCGGGGCCGCCGCGCACGCTCGCGGCGGCTTTCGACGGCCGTCCTCGCCGGGGTCGCGGTCCTGCTCGCGGCGCCCTTGATCGGCAGCACCGCACCGCGCCAGCAGATCCTCGGCGTTGCCGTGACGGCCGAGCCTTCCGCCTCATCGGCCCTGGCGACCGATGACCGATCGACCGCCGCATCGGGCCGCCTCCCCGGACGCGGCCCGGCTCCCGATCCGCAGGGCGATCGCTCGGTGCCGGGTGCCCGGCAGGCGCCCCCGGTCGATTCGCTCACGGGCTATACCTGGCCGATCCGCAACGCTCGGCTGACCCAGCCCTTCGGGCCCGCCGCGTCCGGTTCACGGATCGTGGACGGAGCGCCGTTCCATGATGGCA
>SCTE01000557.1 GCA_004298915.1 Chloroflexota bacterium
CACGAACGCACCCGATTCCACGACCACACCTCCGGTGCGCACCATCCGGAGCGCTTCCGTGAACGCCGCGGGTACCCCGCTGCAGTCGAGGGCGACATCCACGCCGCGTCCGTCGGTCGCGTCGCGGATCGCTGCGACCCGCTCGTCGGCGCTGGTAGATGCCGCATCGAGGCCGAGGTCCACGCCGAAGGCGTGCGCCTGGCGGAGTCGCCCGGCCAGGACATCGGTCGCCGCCACGAACCCGGCCCCGAGCATCCGGCTCTTGACCAGGTGGCACAGGCCGAGCGGCCCGACCCCCAGGACCGCCACCGAGAAGCCCGATCGACTCGCGCCCTGGGCGCCGAGGAGCGCCAGCGCCGAATCGACGCCGTGGGTCACGGCCATGACCTCGGTGAGGACCGCCACTTCGTCCGGCAGTCCATCCGGGACGCGAAAGATCGGTGTCCCGGGAAGCAGGTACAGGTACTGCGACCACCCGCCGAACAGGCCCGGAGGGCGCGACAGGTTGAGGCTGTTGCCGTAGTCCTCGAGCGCCTGGCAGAAGTAGTACGGGAAGTCGTTGACGCAGTAGTAGCACCGGCCGCAGGGCAGGTTCGCGCCCGGGACCACGCGGTCGCCGACGCTGAGCTCCGACCCGCCGCTGTCGTACGCGCGGCCGCCGACGCTGACGACCGTCCCGACGTTCTCGTGGCCGCAGATCAACGGGTATTCGAGGTCCCGCTCATGGGGCGTCCCGGCGTACTGCCTCGATTCGCCCCGGAACGTGTGCTTGTCGGTGCCGCAGATGCCCGACAGGTGGATCGCGATCACCACGGCACCGGGCTCCGGCTCGGGCACCTCGAGCTCGCGAAGGCCGATCCGGCCGGGTGCCTCCATGACCGCCGCCAGGGAGGTCCGCTTCGGATCCCTGGATCGAGCCTCCGTCACGCCCTCGTCATGCCATCGCAGAAGACGGCGAATTCCGGGACAGCTCATGGGCCAGCGCCGTCAACTCGCTGCCCCCGGCCATCTCCTGGATCAGGTGGTCGAGCGAGATCTCGTCCCGTCGGGCGTTGAGGCTCATCCGGCCGAGACTCAGGACCGCGAAGTGGTCGCCGATCAGATAGGCGTGGTGCGGGTTGTGGGTGATGAACACGACCCCCACCCCAGCTTCGCGCGCCTTGGCCACGTACTTGAGGACGATTCCCGATTGCTTGACCCCGAGGGCGGCGGTCGGCTCATCGAGGATCAGGACCTTCGCGCCGAAGTAGACGGCGCGGGCGATCGCAACACTCTGCCGCTCGCCGCCGGACAGCGTGCCGAGGGGTTGGTCCACGCTGGCGAGGTGGATCCCGAGCTTGGCCAGCTCATCGGACGTGATGCTCCGCATCTGGGCGATGTCGAGCGGGCGCAGGACCGGGATGCTCTTGCGGAGCTCGGATCCGAGGAAGAAGTTGCGCCAGGTCTCCATGAGGTCGACGACCGCCAGGTCCTGGTAGACCGTGGCAATGCCTGCCTTCAGCGCATCGCGGGGCGAGTCGAAATGCGTCTCGACGCCGTTGACCTTCATGAGCCCGGAATCGGCCTTGTTGAGACCAGCCATGATCTTGATCAGGCTCGACTTTCCGGCCCCGTTGTCGCCCAGCACGCAGGTGACCTCGCCGGCGCGCACGGCGAGGCTCACGCCCTCGAGAGCGCGGATGTGTCCGTAGTACTTGGCGATGTCGATCATCTCGATGATCGGCGGCCCCGTTTCGACCATCACGCCTTCTCCGACATGCGCCTGACGTTGAGGTTGAGCAGGACCGCGAGCAGCAGCATCAGGCCCAGGAAGAACCGGAACCAGTTCGGATCCCAGCCGGCATAGACGATGCCCTGCACGGTCATGCCGTAGATGAGTGCCCCGATCGCCGATCCGATCGCCGATCCGACGCCACCGGTCAGGGCGCACCCCCCGACGACGGCCGCGATGATGTAGAGGAATTCGCCACCCACGCCGGAACCGGCCTGGACCGTGTTGTAGGCCGACAGCTGGTGCATGGCGTAGAACCAGGCCGAGAAGCCGACGAATGCGAACAGACCGATCTTGACGCGCTTGGTCGGGACGCCGACCGCGCGGGCGCTGGCGGCGTTGCCGCCGGACGCGAGGATCCAGTTGCCGATTCGGGTCCGGAGGAGCACCCAGGTGGCGATCGCGACGAACACGAACCACCACAGGATGAGGATGCTGAACTGCGGTCCGCCCTCGCCCCCGAACTGGAGGCGGTAGGCGAAGATCGCCCGGATGACCTCGAATCCGTCCACCCGGGCCACGCTCGGCGTCGACACCGCATTGGTAACGAACTTGGTGATCCCGAGGTTCATGCCGAACAGCATGAACAGGGCGCTGAGCGTGATCAGGAAGCTCGGGATGCCCGTCCTCGTGACGAGCCAGCCGTTGAAGATGCCGATGCCGATGCTCACGCTCAGCGCAAGCGCCATGCTGACGAACAACGGAAGGCCGAGCGTGACCGTCAGGACCGACGTCACCATCGACGCCGTGACGACGGCCACGCCGGACGACAGGTCGAACTCGCCGCCGATCATGAGGAGCGCGACCGCGACCGCCATCAGGCCGATGGTCGCGCTCTGGTAGAGGACCGTCGCCATGGCCGCCCATGAGCGGAACGGCTCGGCGATCGCCCAGAACAGGATGAAGATGGCGATCGCTGCGACGAGCGCGCTGAGCTCTCGCCGCAGGAGGATCTTTCGAAGCAGGGACGGCATGGTCGAGCGCGAGGTGGTTCGGGCGGTCGGCTCCGACCGCCCGATTCCCGTGCTCATTGACGGACCACCTGGTCGGCTAGTCGATCGACGCTCCGATGCAGGCGATCACCGGGTCCCATTCTTGGCGAAGGGCAGGATGACCCCGATGTTCGAAGCGTCAACGATCGCCGGGCCGGTCAGGGTCGACAGGCCGCCGCCGATGACATTGCCGTTGATCTTGAACAGGACGAGCGAGGTGACCGCCAGGTAGCCCTGGAGGTACGGCTGGGCGTCGACCGCCATGGCGATCTTCCCGTCCTTGATCGCGTTCGCGGCATCGAGGTTGAGGTCGAACGTGGCGACCTTGGCCTTGCTGCCGGCAACCCCGATCGCATCGAGCGCCACGAGCGCGACCGGCGCGCCCATCGTCACGATGTAGTCGATCGACGGATCCTGCTGGAGCTTGGCCACGATCGATGCATTCACCGACGCATCGTCGGTGCCGTTGACCTGCATGTTCTCGCTCTGGACACCCTCACCGACGCCCTTGCAGCGAGCCTCGAGGGCCGTGGAGCCCTCCTGGTGGATCACGCACAGGACGTGCTTGCCACCTTCCTCGGCGATGCGCTTGCCGAGGGCCTGGCCGGCGATGTACTCGTCCGACCCGAAGTACATGATGGCGCCCATCGAGACCCAGTCCTCGATGCCCGAGTCGAACATCACGACCGGCACGTTGGCCGCATTCGCGGCCTTCACGGCGCCGACGAGGGCCGATGGCCCGGCCGCCGTCATCGCGATCCCGTCGACCTTCGAGTCGATGGCGTTCTGGACGAGGGTCGCCTGCTTCGTGAAGTCCGGGTCGCTGGAGTACTTGAGCGTCGCGCCCGTGTCAGCGGCGGCCTGCTTGGCGCCCGCCCGGATGATGTCCCAGTACGTGTCGCCGGGGGTCTCGTGGGTGATCATCGCGATCGTGAGGCCCTTGCCGGACTGGCCGGCGCCGGTTCCCCCCGAGCTGGCCGGAGCCTGGTTGCAGGCAGCGAACGCGACGGCAAACACCACCGCGGCCAGCGCGAGCCGGCTTCGTGCGGAACGAATCGTCACAGCGAATCCTCCTCCTACCGCTCCAACCCGGCGAGTCTGGGTCTGCCGCTCCCGGGTGTCAATATGACCCTGATGCCCTGCCATTGACCCGTGGACCTCCCTCCTAGCCGGCCGTTCCGAGCGGCATTTCCGCCTTCAGGCCGGGATCACTCGTGATCTCGGAAATCGATACCCAGCGTCGCTCCCCGGCGGACCGCTCCATCGCGTCGCACACCGCCTGGACGGCCAGGCCGTCCGCGAAGCTCGGCGTCCAGGAGCCGTTGGGCCAGGCCGTGACGAGGTCGACGGCCTGGTTGACGAACGTCTCGCCGTAGCCGATTCCCTGGCCGATCGGCCAGGCAAGCGGCGCATATGGATGGCTCGGGTGCTCGGCGCGGATCGTCCGCATGCCGTACAGCCCCGGCGCGTCGCCCCCGTCGCCGTAGAGCAGTTCGTTCATCCGCGGGTAGTCGAACACGAGGGTGCCGCTCGTGCCGTTGACCTCGATGCTGAAGTCGCATGGCCGCCGGACGGCCAGGCGGGCCATCTCGAAGGTTCCGCGCGCGCCCCCCGCGAACCGCACCAGCGCGGACGAAGCGTCATCGATCGTGACGGCCCGATCGCCATCGGCCGACGGCCGTGACCGGATGAAGGTCTCCGACTGGGCAGTGACCTCGTCGATGGGCCCGACCATCCAGAGCGCCATGTCGATGAGATGGCTTCCGAGATCGGCGATCGTCGTGCCCCCCATCGCCCGATCGAAGCGCCAGTCGAAGGGCGTGGCCGGATCGGTGAACTCGTCCGACAGCCAGGTCGCTCGCCACAGGCGAACCTCGCCGATCGCGCCGTCGTCGATCATTCGACGCATCAGGGCGACCGCGGGAATGCGCCGGTAGTTGAACCCGATCGCGTTGCGGACGCCCGCCTTCGACACGGCGGCCCAGGCTGCGTGAGCCTGAGCATATGACGTGCCGAGGGGCTTCTCCGACAGGACGGCCTTTCCCGCGGCGGCGGCGGCTTCGGCGATCTCGGCGTGCGTGCCGGGGGGCGTGCAGATATCGACCAGGTCCACGTCGGCGCGGTCGACGAGGTCGCGCCAGTTCGTGGTCCAGCCCTCCGCGCCGTAGGTCGCGGCGGCGGCGGCAACGCCCGCCTCGTCACGGCCGGAAATCACCTTGACGACGGGCCGGAGCGGGAGGCTCGCGACGTTGGGTGCCACGCGGTAGCCATAGCTGTGTGCCCGGCCCATCGTTCCGTAGCCGACGATCCCGATGCGCAGCTCGGGGACCCCGGTCATGCCACACCACTCCCGACGGGCGCTCGCAACGGCAGGATCGCGGCGGCCGCCCGCTCGGCTGCCCCGAGGGCCGCCGCAGCATCGTGGATCGATGCGCCGGTCAGCGACCCGCCCCTCGCATACGCCGCGAAGCCTTCGGCCTGGCGAACCAGCGCGTCGAGTTGTGCCTGCTCGCCTTCCGCCGGGTCCAGGAAGTCGCATCGAACGGCATCGCGCGTCCCGAAGACCTCGATCCGGGCCATGTCCCCGACCGGGAAGTAGCGACCTAGCGAAACGAACGCGCTCGCGCCGCCCGACAGCGTCGCGATGGCCTGGGCGCTGTCGACGTCCTTCCAGACCCCGACCTCCTCGCTGAACGGCGCCGACACGGCGCTGATGTCGCCGAACTCCTGGCCGCTGAGCCAGCGAATCTGGTCGAATTCGTGGACGCCCATGTCACGGAAGATCCCGCCGCTGTGAGCCCGGAACACCGAGCTCGGCGGCGCCCCATCCCACTGGAAGCTCGCGAAGAGATGCGGCTCCCCGAGTTCGCCCCGCTCGATCCGCCTCCGCAGGTCCTGCAGGACCGGCACGTAGCGCCGCCAGTAGGCGACCTGGATCGGCACGCCATGGCGCTCCGTTGCCCGGCGGGCTTCATCCAGCTCTGCGGTGGAGAGCCCGCTCGGCTTCTCGCACAGGATCGGCAGGCCGGCCGCCGCGACCTGCCCGATGAGTTCGACGTGGAGGTCGCTCGGGGCCGTGATCAGGACGCCGTCGATGCCGCCGGCCGCGAGCATGTCCGCGGCCGACGTGAACAGGGTCCGACCCGGCGCCGCGACCGCGGCGTGCGCGGCGACAACCGGTTCGGCGATCGAGGTCACCGCGACGCTCCGGGATCCTGCGAGCGCGCGCAGATGGGTCCGGCCCATCCGGCCCGCGCCGATCATGCCGAGCCGGAAGACTGGGTCGGTCACAGCCCGCGCCTGGCCAGGTACTGCCGATTCGCCCGCTGATCGGCGGCCGCGCGGTCAAATCGCTCCTTCGTCCGGGGCAGCGTGTCCTGCTCGACGATGAGCCAGCCACGGTAGCCGATCGCTTCGAGGGCTCCGAGGACGGCGTCCCCATCGAGATCGCCATCGCCGAGGGCAGGAAACGCATCGCGCGACCAGATGTCCGTCGCAGGCGCGCCGTCCGCGATGATCTCCCGCATCACGGATCGTCGAGCGTCCTTGAGGTGGACATGATTGATCCGCGACCCCCAGGCCCCGACCGCCGCGACGGGATCGCCGCCACCGAGCAGCAGGTGGCCGGTGTCGAGGCAGAGGCCGATGTCGCTCAACTCCAGGACGCGTTCGATCTCCCAGGGCGCCTCGACGAAGGTTCCCGTCTCATGGTGGAACGTCGGCTCGTAGCCCCGGTCGCGGCAGCGCGCGACGACCGACGCGAGGCCCTCTCCGAAGCGTCGCCAGGCGTCCGCATCGAGACCGATGTGGTGATCGGTCACGGCTCGCCCCGGCCGGCTCCGACGCATTTCGCTGCCGGCATCGGCCAGGGTCGGGCGGGGTGGGGGACCGACGCGATTCGGAGCGGCCGCATCGAAGACATCGAGCATCGCCTCGAGTCCGGGCATCGCCGCCGTCAGCGCCGGGTGGTCCGCGTAGGGGAGCTCCAGGTAGGCGCCGCTGAGGCCGAGCCCGCGGGCCGCGAGCCGCTCGCCGAGCTCCGGGCCGCTGCCCAGGTAGCCGACCGGCCCGAGGTCGATGCCGGCATAGCCGGCGCCCGCAACCTCATCGAGGACCTGGATCCCGTCCGGGACATGCGGATCGATCCCGACGGTCAGTTCGAACGCGCCGTAGCTCACCGGGGCATTGGCGACCACGATTCCGCTTGTCATCGTCGAACCTGTCATGGCATGCGCGTCGGGTGATCCACGGGACGCCCGGTCCGATGGCACTCGATGATGGCCTGGCACAGGGCGATGTCGCGGACGGCGTCGGCGCCCGTCGTCGGCGGTGGCGTGCCCTTGACGATGGCGTCGTGGAAGGCCAGCAACTCGTTCTTGAATCCGCTTTCGTACGACGTGATCTCGCGCGACAGGCTCGAGCGGGCCGTCCCCGATTCGCCGCTTTCGATCTCAAGGATCGTCGGTTCGTTGCGCAGGAAGGGCGACGGAAAGGAGAGCGTGATCCGCCTTGCCGGGGCGTACATGGCGAATTCCATCTTGTAGCTGGCGATGCCCGGCAGGTCGATCCAGTGGAGGGCCACGGGCAGGTTGCCGAACCTGAGCATGACGCTGACGCTGCCCGGGCGAAGGTCCACGTAGTCGAGTCGATCGGGCTCGCCGAGCAGCCCGCGGATCGCGTTGAGCTCATGGACGAGCGTGTCGAGCAGGACGGCGTGGTAGGCCCAGCGGAGGAACGAGTCCGCCTCGCCGATGGCGGACGTGATGCTCGCATCGACCTGCGTCCGCAGGAGTGCGGCGGTCTCCGGGTCCGGGCTCGCGGCAGGTGCCAGCGGGTAGTGCGCCACGTACGGCTGGAACGGCGACTCGAGGGTCGTGACCCGGAGGAGGCGGGGGTCATCCAGTCCCGCCGCTTCGTCGACGAAGCGGCGATAGGCAGGGTCGTAGCGCTTGTTGTACGCGACCATCAAGGTCACGCCGGCGCCCTCGGCGGCCCCGACCATCGCCGCGCCTTCGACCGTCGAGAAGCACATCGGCTTTTCGACGAGGACGTGAATGCCCAGTCGGGCGGCCTCGATCGCCATCGGGGCATGGCTCCCGGCGGTGAGGACGAGGATGGCGTCGAGCGGCTCGCGAAGCATCTCGCGCCAATCGGTCACGAACTTCGGGACGCCAAAGCGCTCCGCACTGGCCGCGGCGCTGCCGGGCGCGATGTCGCACAGGACCACGACCTCGTAGCGATCCGCCAGTTCGCGCAGATAATGGAGGTGCATCACCTGGGCGATGAGCCCCGCGCCGACCACGCCCACCCGCAGGCGGACCGGACTGGGAGGCGATTCGGTTCTCAGCGCCGGACTCGATGTCTCGATGGGAGGCCTCCAGCCTGGAAGTGCGCCACCGAGCGTGGCAGGCGGGTCAAACGGCCCGCCTACGATAGCATGGCCTTGCAACGATGCAACGCGATTTCGGGAGGGCGGACGTGCGGCTCGCACTGGTCACGGAGGGCATGATTCACCGGTCCATCGGGGACCTGATGGACTGGCTGGAGCGGCATGCTCCCGACGTTCGCGACCTCGAGATCGGCACCGGTGGCTATTCGCCCCTGGGTCACTCGCCGCTGGAGATGTCCCAGGCGGAACGGCGCTCCTGGCTGGCCGGGATCAGGAGTCGAGGGTTTCGGATCGCCGCCTTCAACGTGTCCGGGAATCCGCTCCATCCCGCCGACGAGATCGGGGCGCGTCACGATTCGGACCTGCGGCGAACGATCGCGCTTGCCGCCGAGCTGGGCGTCGACCGGATCGTGGCGATGTCCGGCACGCCGGCTGCCGGTCCGATTCCCGGCACGGCCCCGCATTTCGCGGCCAACGCCTGGCTGCCCGACTACGCGGGGATCGCCGACTGGCAATTCGAGCACCGCGTGCGCCCGTACTGGGAGGCGATCAACGAGCTCATCGTGCGGTCCGGCTCCGAGCTGATGGTCTGCCTCGAGCTGCATCCGGGTGCCCACGTGTTCAACGTCGCCACGTTCGAACGGCTCCACGCGGTCGCCCCGCGGATCGGGGTCAACCTGGACCCGAGCCACCTCTTCTGGCAGCGCATGGACCCGCTCCGGGTGATCGAACGCCTCGGGACGAGCATCGGCTACGCCCATGCGAAGGATGTCCGCTACCACGATGATGCGCTCGTGTTGAACGGCCTCCTCGACAATCGATGGCCGGGTGATCCGGCGACCATCCCATGGGACTTCGCCGCGGTCGGATACGGAACGCACGACCGGGCCTGGTGGGCCCGCTTTGCGATCGCTCTGGAGCGCGGCACGAGTGCCTCGACGCTGAGCATCGAGCACGAGGATCGCCTGGTCCCTCCCGAGGATGGCGTCGCGACGTCGGCGACGCTGCTGGCCGGGGTGCTCGGGCCGCTCGACCCCGGCCCGAGCGTGGACTCGGCGTGACCGCGGATCGGTCCGGCCGGCCCGCGACACTGGGCGACGTCGCCCTGCTTGCCAGGGTTTCGCCGTCGACCGTCTCGAACGTCGTTCGGGGATCCGATGTCGTCGCGCCTCGGACCCGTCGGCGCGTCCTGGCGGCGATCGAGGAACTGGCGTATCGGCCCAACGTGCTGGCTCGGCACCTGCTCCAGGGGCGCGCCACGACCATCGGGGTCATCGCCCGTGACCTGGCCAACCCATTCTTCGCCGAGATGGCCGGGCTCGTCGAACGCGAGGTCGCCCGGTTCGGCTTCGCGGCCATGTTCTGTGCCACCGAGGGCGACGACGAGCGGGAGGCCCAGGCCATCAGCCTGATGCTCGACCATCGGGTCAGCGGCCTCGTCTTCCTGTCGTTCCTCGGCCAGCCCACCGAGGTCGAGAAGGAAATCAACGGCCAGGTGCCATCGGTGTTCGTCGCTGCCGAGGAGCCGTGGGCCGATTCGGTCAGCGTCGACGAGCACCGGGGCGGCGAGCTGGTGGCTCGGCACCTCATCGAACTGGGCCATCGAAGGCTTGGCTTCGTCGGGCCGACCCATCCCGATCGTGCGGACCATCGACGGATGGAGGGCTTCCTGAGAGCCTCCGCCGATTCGGGCCTCCGGCCGGTCATCATCGCCTGGGACCCGCCGGACGGGCCCGTGACGATCCGGGGCGAACGCGCCGACTGGCCATCGATCCTCCGCGGCCCGGGAGCGGCCACGGGCATCTTCGCGGCCAACGACTTCGCGGCCATCGATCTTCTCGATGTCGCGGATGCACTCGGGATCGAGGTCCCCGGGGACCTGTCGATCGTCGGCTTCGACGATGTCGACATGGCCCGCCTGCGGCGAATCAACCTGACCACGGTGAGCCAGTCTCGCGAGGCACTCGTCAGGCTCGGCGTCGAAGCCCTGCTCGGCAGGATCGAGGGCCGGATCGTCGGCGAGCCACATGTCACGCTGGCCAGCGTGACGCTCAAGGTCCGGGGGTCCAGCGGCCCGCCTCGCTGAGGCGATGGATCCGGGCAGGCGCGAAGAGCGGATGCCGGAGTGCCCGCGAATTGGAGCCTTGCAACCCCGAGGTGGGTCGAGCGCCTATAGTGGAAATTCAGCAGCGATCGTCGTCGCGGGCCTGCCGACGATGGGGATCGCGGCATGAAACGTGTTCGTGCGGGAGTCTGCCGATGCCCCTGACCGAGCGATTGACGGCCGCCCAGGCCGTCATTCGTTTCCTGGAAGTCCAGTCCGTCGAGCGGGACGGCGACGAGCACCCGTTCTTCCAGGGGATGTTCGGAATCTTCGGGCATGGCAACGTCGCCGGCCTCGGCGAGGCCCTCGAGGCGGCGGGTGATCGGTTTCGCTACCACCAGGCCCGGAACGAACAGGCCATGGTTCACGCGGCCGTGGCCTTTGCGAAGCGCCATCGGCGTCTTCGCGCGTTTGCCTGCACCACGTCGATCGGACCGGGCGCCACGAATCTCGTGACCGGGGCGGCGCTCGCCACGATCAACCGGCTACCGGTCCTCCTGCTGCCGGGCGACCTGTTCGCGAGCCGCAGGGTAGCGCCGGTGCTGCAGCAGCTGGAGCGCCCGGACGGCGAGGACGTGTCCGTCAACGACGCCCTGCGACCGGTATCGAAGTACTGGGATCGGATCAATCGACCGGAGCAGCTGCTGAGCGCCCTGCCGTCGGCGATGCGCGTCCTGACCTCGCCGGCCGAGACCGGGGCCGTGACCCTCGCCCTCCCGCAGGACGTGCAGGTCGAGGCATTCGACTATCCGAGCGAGCTGTTCGAGCCGCGCGTCCACCACGTTCCCCGGGCGCGGCCAGACTCGGGAGCCCTGGAGCGGGCGGCCGAGGCGATCGCAACGAGCAAGCGCCCGATGATCGTGGTCGGTGGCGGGGTCCTGTACAGCGACGCGAGCGACGCCCTCGACCGCTTCGTCCGGAGGTTCGGCCTGCCCGTCGCCGAGACACAGGCGGGCAAGGGCGCCCTGCCCTGGGATCACCCGTTCCAGATGGGACCGATCGGCGCGACCGGTGGATCAGCGGCGAACCGGCTCGCCCACGACGCCGACCTGGTCCTGGCCATCGGCACGCGCCTGTCGGATTTCACGACCGCGAGCTGGACGGCGTGGCAGGATCCGGCGGTCCGATTCGTTGCCCTCAACGTCTCGGAGTTCGATGCGGCCAAGGCGGCGGCGGTGCCCGTGGTCGGGGATGCCCGCGCTGGGATCGAGGAGCTCCAGGCGGTCCTCGAGGGGCGCGGTTGGCCGGGTACCGATCCCGACCGTCGGGGGCTGGCCGACCGGTTGCGCTCGGCGTGGAACGGTGAGGTCGATCGCGTCCTTCACCTCGCGGGAACGGGCCCCGTCTCCCAACCGGAGGCGATCCGGCTCGTTGCCGAGGCCGCCGGGCTCGACGGGACCGTCGTGTGCGCCGCGGGCAGCCTTCCGGGCGATCTCCACAAGCTCTGGCGGGCCCGACGTCCTGGTTCGTACCACCTCGAGTACGGCTACTCGACCATGGGCTACGAGATCGCCGGCGGCATGGGCGTGAAGCTCGCGGCGCCCGACGACGAGGTCTTCGTCATGGTCGGCGACGGGTCGTACCTGATGATGTCGAGCGAGATCGCAACCGCGGTGCAGGAAGGGCTCAAGCTCATCGTGGTGCTCATCGACAGCCACGGATTCCGGTCGATCGACAGCC
>SCTE01000558.1 GCA_004298915.1 Chloroflexota bacterium
GGAACTGCGCCTCGTCCGCAATGACCAGTACAAGAGCTGGTCGACGGGCAAGCCCGCCCACCTCGACACCCTGATCTTCAAGTGGTACGGCGATGCCGATGCCATGATCGCCGGCTTCGCGGCCGGGGAGATCGACGTGGCCACGGACCTCCAGGACTCGGACATCCCGAAGCTGGACGCCCAGGGCCTGACCGCCAACACGAGCGCCATCCCGGCGCTGCTCTACGAGTTCCTCCGCCCGAACTGGTCCGCTGGCCCGTTCACGACGGAAGGCGCCAACGCGAACACCGGCGGTTGCTCGCGCAACCCCGTCGTTGCCGATCGCGGCACGGGCTGCCCGATGGCCGATGAGGCCATGCGTGCGGCCATCCCGTTCGCCATCGACAAGAACGAGATCAACACCCGGCTCCTGGGCAACACGGTCCAGATCGCCAACACCAGCATCTCTCCGGACGCGTGGTTCTTCGCGGACCAGGCCCCGGCGACCTTCGACCCCGAGAAGGCAAAGAGCATCCTCGAGGCCGGTGGCTGGGTTGACTCGAACGGCGACGGCATCCGCGAGAAGAACGGCCTGAAGGCCAAGATCGAGCTCTGCACGACGACCCGGCAGGTCCGGATCGACACGCTCTCGCTCATCGCCAACTGGCTGAAGGACGTCGGGATCGAAGCGATCCCGAACCCGGTTCCGGCCGCCAACATCTTCGCCGACTACAACGAGGCGACCAACGACACGCCTTGTGCCCTGTCCCGCAGCAACTTCGACCTCGCTGAGCACGCGTTCAGCTCGTCGATCGACCCGCTCGGGAGCTACTTCAGCTACCACAGCAGCCAGTTCGAGCCGAATGGCGCGAACGACGCCCAGGTGAACGACCCCGGCATCGACGCCGCGTTTGACCTTGTCAAGACGAGCGTTGACTTCGTGGCGATCAAGCACGCGATGGCTGACTTCCAGAAGATCTACGTGGAGAAGACCGTCGAGGTCCCGCTCTACTACCGCAAGCAGGTCGACCTGTTCGGCCCCCGCATCGGCAACTTCTTCGGAAACCCGACGCAGGCCGGCCCGACCTGGAATGCGTTCGACTGGTACGTCAAGGGCTGATCGCTCCGCGATCCTGACCACGACGTAAAGGCTTGGGGCGCCCGTTTCGACGGGCGCCCCAATTCGTAGCACGGGCGTCATCTGCGGCCCGTATCCTGTCCCGGAAGGGCTCACGGCCCGCGCGAACCATGATCGGAAGGGAACCTGATGACGAAGTACGTGATCCGCCGGTTCATACAGGCGATCCCCGTCATCATCGGCATCACGATCGTCACCTATGCGCTGATGCTGGCCGCCCCCGGCGGACCGCAGCAGAAGTTCGCCTCCAATCCGCGGATCACGAACGAGCAGCGCCAGAAGTTCCTCGAAGCCTGGGGCCTGCTCGAGCCGATCCCGGTCCAGTACGGCCGGTGGATGGGCATCCTGAACCCGAAGGCGGACGGCCTCGCGGCGTTCCTCGGGCCGACCGGCTGGCCGAACTTCCTGCCGACCCCGATCTCCGGCTCGGACAACGGCGTCTTCCACGGCGACCTGGGCTACTCGATCGACTCGGGGGACCTGGTCGGGGCCCGGATCATCCGCGCCGCCCTGCCGACGGCCATCCTGGCGAGTGTCGCGCTCGTGGTGTGGCTGACGATCGCGATCCTGCTCGGCGTCTTCGCGGCCATCAAACGCTATTCATTCTTCGACCAATTCGCGACGATCTTCGCCTACGTGGGCTTTGCCATGCCCACGTTCTGGCTCGGCCTGATGCTGATCTTCCAGTTCGGCGTGGTCTGGAAGATCCTGCCGGTGAGCGGGATGACCGATACCCACGTGTCGCCCCCGTTCGGCAGTGACGCCTACTGGGTCTACTTTTCCAAGCACCCGACGGATTCGATCCTCGACGTGGCCAAGCACCTGATCCTGCCGGTGATCACGCTCGTCGTTGTCAACATCGCGGGTGACTCGCGGTTCATCCGGGCCAGCATGCTCGAGACCCTCGGCCAGGACTACGTCCGGACCGCCAAGGCGAAGGGCCTGCCGGGTCGCGTGGTGACCTTCAAGCACGCGCTGCGCAACGCGCTCCTGCCGGTGGTCACGAACATCGGGCTCGAGATCCCGTTCCTGTTCACCGGGGCCATCGTCACCGAGACGATCTTCTCGTGGCCCGGGATCGGCAAGCTCACGATCGACTCGATCAACAACTCGGACTACACGATCAACATGGGCATCCTGCTGATCACCTCGACCCTCGTGGTCATGGCGAACCTGATCGCGGATGTCGCCTACGCCTTCGTCGACCCGCGCATCAAGTACTAGGAGTCCCCGACATGGCGCAAGA
>SCTE01000559.1 GCA_004298915.1 Chloroflexota bacterium
CGACGCTCTTCCGATCTCTCCGCGGCGGCCGACGCTGCCGGCTTGCGCGTCACGCGACGCTTCGGGGCCGGCGCCGGGGCCTCGGACTCACCACCCGCGGCGGGGATGCTGGCCGAGGGGGCTGCCGGAGCCGCGGGTCGTGGGCGACTGCCGATCTGGGCACGCAGCATGGCCTCGATCTCGGGCGGCACCTCGCTCCAGGGCTCATCGGCATTCCCGACGCGGGGCGCCGGCCGTGCCTGGGAGCGATCGGTGCGGAATCGATCCGGTTCGCGATTGCCGCCACGGGGTGCCGGTTCGCCGTAGCGCGCCGACCCTCCCGAGCTGCCTGCCGCCGATCGACCGGATGGGGCCGATCGCCCGCCGTAGCGCTCCCGTTCGACGGCCGCGGCGTAGCCGCTCCGAACGCCCCGCCCGCCGCCTCGTCCGGCATTGCCGCCACGACCGTCGCGCTGGCGACGCTCCGCGATCAGGTACTCCGGGATCGGCGGCTCATCGAGATCCTCGTCATCGAAGACCGGCCCACCGCTCACGGCCGCCGTCGGCACGCCGATCTGGGAGTCCCAGACCGATCCGAAGGCGTGAACCGAACGCTTCGCCGGCGCGGGCGCGTCGGCAGCTTCGTCGTCGTCCTCGTCCTCCGCATCCAGGCCGCCCGGTTCGAGGGCCGTGTCAGATCCACCGGCCCCGACCACCCCATCCTCGTGCGTGCGGCCACGGCCTCGACCACGCCCGCCGCGCCGGCGTCGACGTCGACGCGGCTCTTCTTCGCCGTCCACGCGGGCCTCGCCATCGACGAGCTCCCCCGGGTCCTCGTCCTGCTCGGAATCGACCGCCGCCATCGCGGCCGCGGCCACGGCCGAGGCGGCCTTCGACAACTTCTCGCCCGGCAGGGCAATGAGTGCGCCTCCGGTCGAGGTTGTGGCGGCGACACCGTCGTCCTCGGCGGCCACGCGGGACCGCGAACGGGGTCGCGCGGCGACCGGCGCGTCACCTTCACCGGTCCGCGTCGTCCGGGTTCGTCCGCGCCCGCGCGGCCGGCCCGTTCCCTCGCTCTGCTTGTCGGGGACCTCGGTCATCGACAGGTCCTCGTCGTCGCTCGCGACCCGACGGCCGGATCGGGACGAACCCTTCTCGACCTTGGCGATCTGGGCAATGTCCGTGAACAGGTCGGCGACATCCATGAGGTCCGACGAGGTGTTGCCACGGAAGCTCAGGACCTCGACCCGGACGCCCTGTTCCTGGACGGCCCGGATGGCCGGCGCGAAGTCGCCGTCGCCGGACACCACGATCGCGATGTCCAGGTTCCGGGCGGTCTTCATCATGTCGACGACGAGCTCGATGTCGAGGTTCGCCTTGACCTTGCCGTCGCCGTACTTGCGGATGTCCTTGCTGACGACCTTGTAGCCGCTCCGGCGCAGGAAGTCGTGGAAGTTCCGCTGGTTTTCGTTGTCCGGGTCGAGACCGGTGTACGCATAGGCGCGCACGAGGTCCCGGCCGGCCGTGACCGACTTCAGCAACGTGACGTAGTCGATATCGACGCCGGCCGCCTTGGCCGCATAGAACACGTTCGCCACGTCCACGAAGACGGCGACATTCTTGCCCACATGATCTCCTAGTTGGTGCGGCGCGCCGTCCCGCGAACCGGGTCGGCCGCCATGCTCATCGGGAGCGTGTGCCCGCGCCGGCCGGCGCGAGCGTGCATCCCATGTGCGGACCTCGATCGATGAATCCACGCTCTTCCCATCGGGCCCGCTCGATGGGATCGTCCGGTCGCCTCGCCTCGATCGACGAGCAACCCTTGTTGGCAGCCGATCGGAGCAGCTCCGTGAGGAGCAGCTCGGTCACCTCGTCAGCATCGACATCGGGGGCGATGGCCAGGAGGTCGATCGTGCCGACGTAACCGCCGGCTCGAACGGACGGACGGATCGCGAGGACCGCGCCGCCCGCAAACTCCCGACGTCGCTCGACGACGAGGATACTTGCGTGGGGGAGGTAGACCAGCTGTCGGAGCATGTCCGCGGCATCGAGGGCAGTTCCGGACCCACGCCCACCGATCTGATCGCCGCTGAGGGCGACGAATCGGTCGATGTCGGTGATTCGGGCTGCTCGGACCGTGTATTCCACGCCGTCGCTGGTACCTCGATCGGATGGCGCCCACACGCTGCAATCACCCCGACCGGAGCCGACATGTGTCGGCCTGTGCCACGTGATTTCGGGAGGGGCGAGCGGGTTTCGCTCGCGCAAATCATCCGTATCGCGGCAATCGGTGTTGCAATCGGTGCGCCGAGCCCTATCATACGACATCGCTTCGGCGGCAACCTGCGCGCCGCCCGAACGGGTCACGGTCCCCGACCCGCGCACCAGTCCAGCGTCAAGCCGACCCCGCTACCGGGGACTCGCGCCTGACCAGAAGGGCGGTCGCGAATCGGGAGCCCGGGATGCTGTCGGGTCGGAACGGAGGTCGGCCGACCGAGTGGTCGTCTCGGAAGATGCCGGGCGATCCCATTCGAGGAGGAGAATGCATGAAGCTCACGAAGGTAGGGGCGATCGCGGGTATCGCGGTCATCGCCCTGTCAGCCTGCGGCGGCGGTAACGCGGCCAAGGGCACAGTGAAGATCGCGATCGATCTTCCGCTCCAGGGTTCGGAGCTGGCTGCGTCGCAGCCGATCATCAACGGCGTCAAGCTCGCGCTGAAGGACGCCGGCGGCAAGGCCGGCGGCTACACCGTCGAACTTCCCCAGGCTGCGATCTACGACGACGCCATCAACGGCGCGCACGACCCGCAGACCGGCGCCGCCAATGCGACCAAGATCGCCGGCGACGAAGCGATCATCGGCGTGGTCGGCCCGCTCAACTCGAGCGTCGGCAAGGCCATGATCCCGATCACCAACGAAGCCGGTGTGCTGCAGTGCTCGCCCGCGAACACGAACCCGGACCTCACCAAGGGTGATCCGGCCAAGCAGCTCCGGACCAAGGCCAACAACTACATCCGCGTCACGACCACCGACGACGTCCAGGGTCCCGCGGCTTCGCAGTACCTGTACGACGTCCTCGGCAAGAAGGCCGTCTACATCATCGACGACACCGAGACCTTCGGGAAGGGCGTCGCCGATGCGTTTGAGGCCGACTTCAAGCAGCGCGGTGGCACCGTCGTCAAGCACGACGCAGCCCCCAAGACCACGCAGGACTACGTCTCGATCATGACGGCCGCCAAGGGCCTCAACCCCGACTCGATCTACTTCGGCGGCGTAACGGCCACCGGTGGCGCGCGCATCCTGCTCGCGGCACAGCAGGTCGGTCTCGGTGACGTCCCGTACGTTGGGCCGGACGGCATCAACGACGGCAGTGGCGCCACCCAGGACTCGTTCCTGAACCTGGCGGGCGACGCAGCGAAGAACGCCTACAGCACGCTTGCCGGTATCGGCGAGTTCCCTGGCAAGGCTGACTTCGATGCCGCCTACCTCAAGGAGTACGGGATCGCCGCGACCGGTTACGCCGGCCTTGGCTACGCCTGCACCCAGGTCGTCCTCGACGCCATCGGTCGAGCGGCCGCCACCAACCCCGCCGACAACGCAGCCCTCCGTGAGGCGGTCCGCGCAGCCGGCACGGCCACGGATCACACGTACAAGACGATCCTTGGCGACATCACGTTCGACGCCAATGGCGACACGAGCCAGCGCATCGTGTCGATCTACTCGGTGAAGGACGCTGACTGGTCGTTCCTGACCCAGGTCGACTACAAGTAATCCGTTCGTAGCGGCAGGGCCGGGGATCGCACGATCCCCGGCCCTGCTACATC
>SCTE01000560.1 GCA_004298915.1 Chloroflexota bacterium
ACATCTGCAACGACCACCGGAACGACGCCGCCCAGCAGCAGGCCGCGAACCGGAAGTGGTCGCTGTCGGGCAAGGAGAAGGACGACCGAGCTGATAGCGCGTACATCAGCAAGCGATCGGGTGGCGCCGCTCCTGCCACGCGCGATAGCTGGGTTGCCGATATGGCCAGCGGGTTGTGGCCCAGTGATCAGGCAATGGCGAATAGCATCAAGCTCGCCCGACAATATCGGCGGCAGCAGTCCCTGACGGAGCCCGACATGTTCGGGGCCTTGGCGGGAGGGATCGCGGCCTTCGCCGTGGGTGTCGGCGTCGTCGGGGCGGCAGCCGCGTGCACCGCAACGGTCATTTGTGCGATCGGCGGACTCGCGCTGGCCGGTGTTGGCATCATCGGTACCGCAGGCGCGATTCAGAAGTATGGAATCGAGGGACAACCGCTAGCTGGCTTTGACCGTGGCTTCTTGTCAGTCGGCTTGGTGATGGGCGGCACGTCGTTGCGGGGAGGGCATGGGGGAGCACGATTCGGTAGACCGTCCGTAGGGGACCCCGTATATCGAGTCTGGGGCACGGACGCTGAAGGAGCGGGGGCAGGACCCTGGGGTCGATTCTGGACCCGCGAGGACCCTCGGACCCTACCGAACTATCGAGTCGCATCAGGTCTCCCAGACGAAAACGCGGGACGATTCCTCAGCGTAGGCGAGTTGCGCGGAACGGCAGGTGTAGCTCAATCGGCCGGAGGCGCCGCAGCGTATGGTGGGCGCGGTGGTGGCATAGACGAGCTGAAGATCGACGATCCAAACGCGACTATCAACCTGCTCGAAGTCCTCGGTCTGAACCCGGAGCACTGAACGTGAGAGCAAGACTTGAACTTGTCAACGACGACAACCCCAGTGCGTTTGAAGCACGCACGGTGGCAGTAGTTCGATCGGATCTCACGATCGGTGACCTACCCGCGATCGGTGTGCTGATTGATCCGCCAATCCCGGCGCAGCCCGCACCGATCGCGGTGGCGATCTTAGCCCCTCGTCATCTCGGAATTTCCGATGGAGACTTTCGGGCGGGCCTCTTCGAAAGCGAGACGAGCGTCTTTGTTTCCCGGCCTAATGGAGAACTGTCCGAGCTTCCTCGCCAATTGGATCCTAGGGACTATTCGGTGGTGTTCTGGGGCTTGTTGCGAAAGCGACCGTAGACCGGAGCCCGGACCGCGGTCACCGGCAACGCCCTCACCGGCTATACGGGGTTCGATCTCCACGGCAACACCGTCCTCGCCGAGAACGCATCGAGGGTCATCACCGACGCCCTCCGCTACGACGCCTGGGGTGAGCTCATCGCGAGTACCACGTCCGCCCTCCCGACCCCCTGGCGCTACCAGGGCCGGCTCGATGTCGGACCCGATGCCGCTAACCCCCTGTATGACTTCGGGGCCCGCGACTACCGCCCCGTCACCGGCGCCTTCACCAGTCTCGACTCGTATGCCGGTCAGGCCATCGATCCCCTCAGCATGAACCGCTTCCTGTATGCCGAGGCCAACCCGGCCACGTTCGTCGATCCGACGGGGCACGGCGTCGAGTGCGGGTTGGGCGAGCAGTGCTCGGCGACGGATCGATCGAACGATCTGGCGGCATCGGCTGCCCGGACGGCGCCGAAGCCGAAGCCGAGGTCGGTGTCGAGCGGAGACGCAGCCGAGACAGCCCACATCGCAAAGATCGCTGGCGGAGCGGCGCCGACGGTTCCGCCCTCCTCGAAGACGTGGCAAGACCTCACCGACCGATGCCTCACCGGAAACAAGCTGGACCCGGCAGTCGGAGCGGCGTGCGATGCCGTGGAAGCTGGTCCGGTCGATCTGTCGCTCGACCGGATCGGCCCGATCCTTCACGATGATCTTGTGGCAATCAGTGTGACGACCGGCGGCACTGCCTTGGTGGCTGCGACGGGCAGCCTTGTGTTGGGCCCTGGCGCACTGCTCGGCGAGGGTGCCGCCATCGTGCTGGAAGGAACGTCGCTCGCAACTGGAAGCATAGCGACGGGGGCGGATTGCCTCAATCACCACGATCCAGAGTGCGCAATCGGAGTCGCCTCCCTTCTGGCCGGCGGCACTGGATTCGGATTCCGGGGTTTAGGCGCCGCGCGCGTCACCGCCGACGACGTTGTCAGGGCCGTCAACTGGTTCAGCCAGCTGGGCGCGAATGGGTTGACCCTTGGTGGCGTCCTGGACTCTGTCGTTGGAGCACCAGAGCGATGAGCTTCGATTCGAGGAACGACGCGCCACCGGCGCTCGTTCCGGGGCACAGCGCCATCTTTTGGATACGGCGTTCAACGATCGGATTCTTCGGGTTTCTACCCGCTCCGGTGCTTCTCCTCATCGGGTCGCAGGCACATGACCCTCTGCGGTCGATCGCATTCGTAGGAGCTTTCGGAATAGGGCTCGTATCGTTGGGATTGGTATTCCTCGCCGGCTTCTGCCTGATGAAGGCGGAGCGGCGTGAGGTCAGCGCGGGATACACCACGCTCTATAGCGGACGGTATCGCCACCTGTGGCAACTCGACCCTCGGACCGGGGCAGTGATACGTCCTCCACAGCCGCAGCGCTGATCTTCGGCAAGCTGGTCGGGCCTTGACGACGCCACCGGGAGGATCACCACGAAGACGATCGGGTCATCGGTCGACACGTACAGCTATCTCGGGTCCACCGAGACCGCCTGGCAGATCGTCAACACCGGGGGCACAGGGTTCACCACGAAGAGCGCCCTCGATGCCACGGGCGCCAGAACCGCGGTCACCGGCAACGCCCTCACCGGCTATACGGGCTTCGATCTCCACGGCAACACCGCCCTGGCCGAGAACGCAGCGAAGGTCATCACCGACGCCCTCCGCTACGACGCCTGGGGCGAGCTCATCGCGAGTACGACGTCCGCGCTCCCGACCCCCTGGCGCTACCAGGGCCGCCTGGATGTCGGACCCGAGGCCGCCAACCCCCTGGTTGACTTCGGGGCCCGCGCCTACCGCCCGGTGACCGGTGCCTTCACCAGCCTCGACTCCCACGCCGGCGCTGCGATCGATCCCCTCAGCATGAACCGCTTCCTGTATGCCGAGGCCAACCCTGCCACGTTCGTCGATCCGACGGGGCATGGTGTCGATTGCGGCATGGGCGAGCAGTGTTCGGCGACGGATCGATCGAATGACCTCGCGGCGTCGAGCACTCGGACGGCGCCGAAGCCTAAGCCGCAGTCAGCAGCGGCACAGGCAAGCATTGCCGCGGACGACCGGGAGACCGCCCACATCGTGACGAGGGTGGGCGGAGCGACGGGTGCCCAATTCGTGCCCACTCAGGAAATCGAACGAATTAGATGTCGGAGTCCACTTCCTGGCGTCTCATCGGCAGGGTTTTGCTTTGGCCCGGATCTCATAGATCTTGGGCCGGCGCCCGATTCGCGAACACTCCTCTATACATTAAGCACCGAAATGGCGGGAGGGGCCGTCTTTCTCGCCGCGACCGGGGTTGGAGTCGTCCCGGCGGCGATCTTCGAGGCCGGGTCCCTTCTGACTGGTGCGGCCGCCACTCGCATGGATTGTGGCGATGGGAACACCGCCGGATGTATCGTCGGCGTCGTTGGGGCGGCCGCTGGTCTCGGTGGACTGGGGAGCACGGTCGGAGGCGCCATCAACCTCATGAGTCACGTAGCTGCGGGCTTTGGTCTCGACTATGATGCGA
>SCTE01000561.1 GCA_004298915.1 Chloroflexota bacterium
CCGAGGTCAGGCCCGCCGTCAGCCGGTAGATCGGGACGATCCGCCCCGCGTGGAGGAGTGCCGCCCCGTCGTCGGCCTGGAACTCCGGGTTGTCGAGGGTCATCCGATACCCGAACCGTCGCAGTTTTCCGCTGACCACGATCGAATCCCCGACCTTGAGACGACGCTCGATGAAGCGCCGCCCGAACCAGGTCGCGTCGAGGCTCCCGGTCTCATCCTCGAGGCGGGCGAGGGTGCGCTGGACCCGGCGCCGGAACGATGCCTCGACCCGCAGGTCGGCCACGCGCACCCTCGCGGAGACCATCTCGCCGTCCGCGACGGCCCCGAGCTCGCCGATCCGGCGCATCTCCCGGAGGTCCTCGTAGCGCCGCGGGACCCGGAACAGGAGATCCCGGACGACGCGCACGCCGATCCGGTGGCCCGTCCGAGCCAGGGCGAGGGCCCCGGGCAGCCCCGAGCGGCCGACCGGCGTCTCGAGCAGTTCGAGCGGGTCGGTGGGTGGGACAGCCCGAGCCACGCGCGGCGGCGTGCCGCGGGCGCCCCGCCGACGGGCCTCGCGGTCGAGCGGGCCGGCCATCCCTATTCGGCGGAGACGAGGTAGTGGTAGTGCGGCTGCCCCCCGTGCACCACCTCGACCTCGACACCCGTCGCGGCTTCGCCGATCCGGTGGGCGAGGGCTTCCGTGGTCTTGAGGTCCGTCCCCTCGCCGTAGTAGACCGTGACCAGCTCGTAGCCGGGCGCGAGCGAGCCGACGGCGGCAAGAATCGCGGGTGTGGGCTCGTCGTCCACCGCGACCAGGCCGTCGTCCGGGTCCAGCACGATCGTCTGGCCCTCGCGGACCTTCACCCCGCCGATCGTCGCGTCGCGGACCGCGGTCGTGACCACGAGGGTCTGGATGGCCCGCCCGGCCGTCGTCATGGCGGCGGCGTTGTCGGCCGCGTTGAGGGTCGGGTTCATCGCGAGCAGCGCCGCGAAGCCTTCCGCGGCGTTCCTGGTGGCGACCACGCCGACGGGACGATCCGCCATCTGGGCGACCTGTCGCGCGGCGAGCACGACGTTCGGGTTGTTCGGCAGGATGAGGATCTCGGTTGCATCGACGGACCTGATCGCGTCGAGCAGCTCGCCCGTGCTGGGGTTGGCGGACTGCCCGCCCACGACGACGCGGCTGACCCCGAAATCCCGGAAGATCGCGGCCAGCCCGTCCCCGGCCGCGACGGCCACGACGGCCAGCGGCACCTGCGCCGCGCTCGCGCCCGCGGTTTCGTCCGTGGTCGATCCCGGGGTCGATCCCGACGCCATGGCCCGATCGAGGGCCTCGCCGGTGCCGGGCGAAGCGCCACTCGTGAACTCGGCGGCACGGGTCTCGCGAACGTCGCGGGCCTGGTTGTCGAGGTTCTCCACGCTGATCCGCGACAGGCTCCCGACGCCGAGCCCAGAGGCGATCACCTGGTCGGGGCGATCGTTGTGGACGTGGACCTTGACGGCGCGGGCGTCACCGGCCACGAGGACCGATTCGCCCATCGCCTCGAGCTGGTCGCGCAGGGCGTCCACATCGAGGCGCTCGCCGGGGCGGGCCTGGAGCAGGTACATCGTCTCGTAGCCGAAGCCCTCATCGGCATGGGCCACGAGGACGGACGGCTTGACGCCGCCACCCGGCGCCGGGCGGGCAGCCTCCGGTGCCCGGCCGATCATGAACAGGAGGGCGCCCTGGAACAGCCGGTAGAGGCCCTGGCCACCCGAGTCGACCACGCCGGCCTCCCGCAGGATCGGCAGGAGGGACGGCGTCCGGGCAACGGACTTCTCGGCGGCGTCGAGGGTCACCGTCAGGACCGCCTCGATGTCGTTGTGGCGCTCGGCGGCGGCGACCGCGGCAGCCGATGCCTCGCGGATCACGGTCAGGATCGTGCCCTCGACGGGCTTCGCGACCGCTCCATACGCCGCGCGCGTGCCCGAATCGAGCGCGTGGGCGAGGTCGAGCCCGTTGAACCGGGCCTTGCCCTGGAGCGCCTCCGAGATGCCGCGCAGGATCTGGCTGGTGATGACCCCCGAGTTGCCGCGCGCGCCCATGAGGGCGCCGAACGAGGCCGTCGCCGCGATCCGCTCCGCCGGGGCGTCCTCGCCCGCGCCCTCGGCCTCGACGAGCGCCGCCTTGACCGTCGCGAGCATGTTGGTCCCCGTATCCCCATCGGGCACCGGGAAGACGTTCAGGCTGTTGATCTCGTCAACGTGCGCCTCGAGGTTGGCGACGGCGGCCCGGAACGCCCCGAGCAGGCCCCGGCCGTCGCAGGCACGACGAGCCATCAGGCCACGTCCGTTCCGCTGTCCGCAAGGTCCGAGCTGTGGACACCGCGCTGGACGGGATCCGCGGGCGGCTGCGTCCCCGGCGATGCCTCCAGGCCACCGATCCGGATCCGGAGCTCGTCCACCTCGAGGCCGAGGGCCCGCCGGATGGCGTAGCGGACCGCGGAATCGACCTGCCGGGCGACCTCGGCCACGGGCAGGCCGACCGTCACCCGAAGGGTCAGGCGGATCGACAGGTGTCCCTCCCGGAACGTGATCCGGATGCCCGGCGTCCGCCCGACCAGCGCGGCATGGAGCCGCTCGCGCAGGCCCGCTTCGAACCCCGCGACGCCATAGGAGCCCAGGACGGCGGCACGCGTGATGTCGGCAGCGGCGCGACGGGTCGCCAGGGCACGGCCGGGGAGTTCGTCAAGAGGCAACAGGCGATGACCTCGTCAGCGAGGGCGAGCCGAGGGTCGGAGCAGCCCTGAGTGCGTGCTATCATACCGCCCCGATCCGGCTCCAACGGCCCGGACGCCCCACGAATCCCAGTCCGAGGAACAACATGGCCCGCTCTTGCGCGATCTGCGGCAAGGTGTCGATGGGCGGCTTCAACCCCCAGTCATCGGGGATGAACCGCGTACGCGCCCACCGCCGCTACCAGCCGAACCTGCAACCGCTGCTGACCGACGAGGGCGGGACGCCCAAGAAGGTGCTTGCCTGCACCCGCTGCCGGCGGACGCTGACCAAGAGCGCCCGATAGGTCGTTCCGGCTCAGGCCGGAGCAGCCCCTGACGATCCCGACCGGCCCGTGACACGGCCGGTCGTTTTCATGTCCGTGCGGGCGCGATCCGTCGGTCGGCCGTGTCGAGCCAGATCGTGAACGGGCCGTCGTTCACCAGCTCCACCGCCATCTCGGCGCCGAACCGGCCGGTCTCGACACGCGCGACGCCGAGGCCCCGAAATGCGTCGGCGAATCGCTCGCACAGGGACCTCGCCAGCTCCGGCGCGGCGGCATCGGTGAACCCGGGCCGTCGCCCTCGCGAGGTATCGGCGTAGAGCGTGAACTGGCTGACGACCAGGACCTCGCCGCCCGTGTCGAGGATCGATCGGTTCGTCCGCCCATCGTGATCGGCGAAGATGCGAAGCTCGGCGATCCGCCGTGCGAGGGCATCCGCGACCGCGGCATCGTCGGCATGGCCGATGCCGACCAGGACCACGAGGCCCGGACCGGTCTCCGCCACGAGCTCCCCGTCCGCCCGGACCGATGCCCGGGTGACGCGCTGGACGAGCGCCCGCATCAGCGCGAGATGGCGCCGAGCGCGGCCCGCCAGATGCCGCCGATCACGACCGCCCACGGGACGAGCAGGATCGGTGACGACGCGCCGCCGAGCCAGTCCCCCTTGACGACCCCGATGACGCCGATCGCCCCGATCGCGGCGATCAGCGCCCCCTGCCTCACGACCCGCCAGCGGACGCCGCCGGCCGCGCGCCGGAAGGCGCCCTCGTCACCGGCCTCGCCCACGAGCACCTCTGCCTCGACGGCGGGGTTCGCCGCCCGATCCACGAACCGCCGGAACCAGCCCGGCGCATGGACGACGGCGACGTAGGCGACCGATGCGTAGACGAGCCCGCCCAGGATGTCGACGACGTAGTGGTCGGCCAGGTAGACGATCGAGAACCAGACGCAGGCCGCGTAGCCGAGCATCAGCCAGCCGGGCTTGCCGAACGCGCGACGGGCGAACAGGAAGGCAAGGAACGGATAGCCGGCGTGGAGCGACGGGAACGCCGCCACCTGGTTCGGGTTCACCTCGTAGATCGCGTAGCTGTACACGTAGCGACCCTCGAACCCGAACAGCCGAGCCAGGTCGCTGAACCCCTGCGCCTTGAGGTAGGTGATCGCGGGAGCGCCGTCGGGGCCCGGGATCAGGCCGTGCTGGGCGGCCCACCAGGGCGGGGCGACCGGCAGGATGAGATAGGTCGCGAACCCGGCCATCGACAGCAGGATCAGGGCGGCCACGTAGTCGTAGTACGCACGCCGGCGCCGGACCCAGAGCAGGAAGGCAATGGCGATCGGCAGCGGGAAGTGGAGGAAGTAGAAGATCGTTCCCGCGATCGCCACCGGATCGAGGCCGGTCGCGGGATGGAACGCATCCTGGAGGACCTGGGTCGGCAGGAAGCCACCGAACAGGGCCCGCTCGATGGCCAGGACGTCGGCGTCATGGACGACGCGATTCAGGTCGTCCGCATAGCCGCGCATCAGCTCGTAGGCCAGGAACAGCCCGATGAACGGGACCCAGTCGCGAATGAACAGTCGGCCGCGGCCCAGGAGCACGGCGGCCAATCCGAGCGCCACCAGCATCACGTCCGGCGTGATCGACACGCCGCTCGCGATCATGAGGCCGGACAGGACGACGACATAGCCCACGATCGTGACCAGCAGCAGCCGATCGTTGCGCCGATGGAGATCGGCGTTCGGTGAGGTCGCGGATGGCAAGGCCACGTCCGTCGCCGTCTCGGCTGACGGCGGGGCCCCGTTCGAGGCGACGTCCTCGCTCACGGATCCAGCTCGCCCGGCTGCGGCGGCACGGGTGCCGGGACGTACGGGGGCGTCGGCATGCCCGCCGCGCGCCACGCCGCGGCCTCGGCATGGAGGCCATCGCGCCTGGCGGCGAACCGATCCGCCGCGGCCCCCTCGGAGGATGCCGGGAGCAGGAGGTCCCAGTCCCGCTCCTCGTCGAGCGCCTCGAGGTCGAGCGGCCCGGATCGGAAGATGAACGCCGGAATGCCGGACCGCTCGATCTCGCCCTGGAGGGTCCGCGCGAGGTGGCGCGGGAGCGTGGCGAAGGTCACCATCCGATCGCGCGGGATCGGCGGCACGCCGCCATTGAGGGCGTACTGGTAGCCCTCGTCCGCCAGGGCCCGGACCAGCCGGATCTCGCGGCCCATGTCACGGCCCTTGATCCACAGCGCCGAGCCCACCACGAGCACGTCGGCGGCCAGCCCTCCGACCAGTTCGGCCGTGTCCCGGCTGATCCCGCCGTCCACGTGGACCTCGGCCCCATGGAGCTTGTGGGACAGGTACTCGCGGGCGGCGAGGACCTTTGCACGAGCGACATCGGCCATGAACGCCTGCCCGCCGAAGCCGGGCTCGACGGTCATGACCATGACGATGTCGAGGAGCGATCGATACGGTTCCAGCGCCGTCAGCGGTGTGCCCGGACGCAGGGACAGCCCGGCCGCTCGACCCGCCGCCCGGATCCTGCGCAGGATCGGCTCGATCGGCCGCTTGATCTCGACGTGGATCGTCACCGAGTCGCAGCCCGCGTCGAGGAACTCGTCGATGTAGCGGTCGGGCTCGGAGATCATCAGGTGCGCGTCGAGTGGCAGGCGCGTCCGTCGTCGGAGCGCCTTGACCGTCTTCGGCCCGAACGTCAGGTTCGGGACGAAGTGGCCATCCATGACGTCGAGGTGGATCCGGTCGGCCCCCTCGCTCTGTGCCCGACGAACGGCGTGCGCAAGGTTCCCGAGATCGGCATCGAGGATGCTCGCGGCGACGCGCGCTCGCCCGAGCGTCTTCGTCGGAAGGGTCGGTGCCGCGCGCCGGGATGGCATCAGGCGTCCACGCCGGCCGGGAGGCCCTCGGCGCTTCGTTCGCCGCGCAGCGCGGCTGCCGACGAAGCCTCGAGTCGGGCCCGGCGGCGCGCGACCGCGGCGACCGGCGGCGCCCCCGCACGATCGGCGGCGAGCTGCCCGCAGGCGGCACCGACCTCCTGGCCCCGATTCCGACGGATGGTGACCGGCAGGCCCTCACGGCGGAGCCGCTCGGCAAACCGCTCGATGACCGGCATCGGGCTCGCCGTCCACGGGGTATGCGCCACGGGGTTCATCGGGATCAGGTTGACATGCGCGAGGGTCCCGCGCAGGAGCTCGGCCATCGCCTCTGAATCGGCATTGGTGTCGTTCACGCCGCCGATCATCGTGACCTCGTAGCTGATCCGCCGGCCGGTTGCGGTCGCGTGGTCCTTCGCCGCGGCGACAACCTCGGCGATCGGCCAGCGGCGGTTGAGGGGCACGAGGACGTCGCGCAGCGGATCGCGAGCCGCGTGGAGGCTGACCGCCAGCGTGAACTGCGGCCCGAGCGCGGTCAGGCGCCGGATCCCGGGCACGACGCCCGAGGTCGAGACGGTGATGTGGCGCGCCCCGAGGCCGAACCGGCCCGGGTCGTTGAGGGCGGCCACGGTCTCGAGCACGCGATCGAGGTTCAGGAGCGGCTCGCCCATCCCCATGAACACGATGTTCGTCAGGCGCCGGCCGCGCGTCGCCAGGCGCCTTGCCGCACTGCGGACCTGGTCGAGGATCTCCGCCGCCTGGAGGTCCCGTCCGAACCCGAGCTCGCCCGTCGCGCAGAACGGGCACGCGACGGCGCACCCGGCCTGGCTGGAGATGCACAGCGTGTTCCGTTCCCGGCGGTCGCTGCCCGCCGGGTAGTGCATCAGGACGCTCTCGATCGCCGCGCCGTCCGCCAGGCGATGGAGTGCCTTCTCGGTCCGTCCGCCGTCGGCGAGCACGAACTCCGAGGTGTCGATGGTGTCCCAGGCGAACGCGGAGGCGAGTGCCTCGCGCATCGCGGCGGGCAGGGTCGAGACGTCGTCCAGGCTCGACGCCTCCGACCGCCAGACGGCATCGAGGACCTGGCGGGCGCGGAACGCGGGCTCGCCGCGCTCGCGGAACCAGGCCTCGAGCTGGCTAGCGGTCTGGCCCGAGATCCCCGGACGCTGGACCGGGCTCCCGGCGAGTTCGAGCGTGGGCATCGGCATCTGGCTGGGCATCGGGGCGCATTGTCGCACGGGATCCGGGGGCAGCCGGCTCGCCGGTGGGTCGATGGTCCCGGAGGGCGCGCCAGATCCGTTGGGGCGTCATCGGGAGGTCGAGCGGGCGAATGCCGGTGGCCGCTGCGACGGCATTCGCGACCGCCGCCGCACCGCCGACGACGGCCGCTTCGCCGATGCCCTTGGCGCCGAACGGCCCGTCGGGCGCGGGCAGCTCGACCACCGCCGTGCCGATCGGCGGGATGTGGGACGCGCGCGGGAGGGCGTAGTCGAGGAAGGTCGCGGTGAGGAGCTGCCCGCCCGGATCGTGGACCATCGACTCGTGGAGGGCCCACCCGATGGCCTGGGCCGCGCCGCCGTGCTGCTGGCCGGTGACAAGGGCCGGGTTGAGCGCGCGTCCGACGTCCTGGATCGCGTCGAACGCCAGGACCGCGGTTTCACCCGTCGCGGGATCGACGCGGACGTGGGCGATGAAGGCAGCGACGGATGGCGCCAGGCTCGTGTGGGCCGAGGTTGCGTGGCCTTCGATCGGCGCCCTCGACGCCCGGTCGTTGGCGCGGACGAGCTTGGCGACCGGGAGGCCTCGGCCCGGCGTGCCGATCGGTCGGACCACGCCGTCCACGATCTCGAGGTCGTCGACATCGATCTCCAGCTCGGCCGATGCCGCGGCAAGGAGCTGGCGACGGGCGTCCTCGGCCGCGAGTCGCACGGCGCGTCCGGCCGAGTACGTGACCGTGCTCCCGCCACTCCCCGGCGACGGCGGGGCCGAACCCGTGTCGAGGGTGATCACCTGGATCGCGTCGGGCGGCAGTCCGAGCACCTCGGCCGCGATCGCCTGGAACGCGCCATTGGTGCCGGACATGTCGACGACGCCGGTGATGACCTGGACGCTGCCGTCGGGCGACAGGCGGCACAACGCCGCGGCCGGGTCCTTGCTGCCGGGCCAGTACCCGACGGACAGCCCGATCCCCTCCCCAGCCGGCAGGGAGCCGCGTCCGGCCCATGAAGGACGGGTCTCGATGACGTCGAGGACCTCCTCCAGCGCATGCCCGACCCAGGCCTCGTCGTCGACCATCGGGTCGCCCGGCCGGCTGCCGTTCTGCCGGCGCAGCGCCACCGGGTCGATGGCGAGCTTCCCGGCAAGCTCGTCGACCAGCGATTCGATGGCGAACGCCGTCGGCGGCCCGCTCGGTCCGCGGTACGGCCCCGTTCCGACGCGATGGGTCATCACCCCGTAGGCGCTGATCTCGACGTTCGGCCAGCGATACGGACCGGCGATCAGCACGCCGGCGAGTGAATCGGCGCTGAAGTCGGCGAACGCCCCGCCATCGGCCAGGATCGTGGCCCGGATGGCCGTGAACGTGCCATCGAGCTCGGCGGCGAGTTCGACATCGAGCTCGAAGGCCTGTGACGGGTTGGAGACGAGGAAGTCCTCGCGTCGCTCGAGGACCAGCTGGACGGGGCGAGCCAGCCGGAGCGCCGCTGCAGCCACGATCGGCTCGAGGAGTCCCCACTTCCCCCCGAACGCGCCGCCGAGCGGCGCCGGCACGACCCGGATCCGGTGCGTCGGCAGGCCCAGGACGCGACCGAGGTCCTTGCGCACGGAGAACGTGCCCTGCGTGCTCGTCTCGACGATGAGCGTTCCGTCATCGTCCTGCCAGGCCGCGCACCCCTGCGGCTCGACGTAGCCCTGGTGGACCCAGGCGGTGGTGAACCGGCGCCGGACGCGAAGCGGGGCCGCCGCGATCGCCGCGCCGGCATCGCCGCTCCGGTAGCGCGTCCGGCCGACGACGTTGGCCGACCACCGCTCGGCATCGATCGATTCGTCCCCCGCCCCACCCACGGCGGCATGCGTCTGCGCGTCCATGGCCGTGTGCTCGGTCCCGCTGCCCGCCATGTCGGCGCGGACGACCGCGGCGGCCGGGTCCATCGCCGCCGCAAGGTCGAGGATGGCCGGCAGCGGCTCGAGATCGACGAGCACGAGCTCGGCGGCGTCGGTCGCCTGGACCGGGGTCTCGGCGACGACAACGGCGATGGGCTGGCCCGCGAACACGACCTCGTCGCGCGCCAGCGGCAGGGCCATGCGATCGGTGCCGGGCTTCAGCCCGAGATCCGCCGCGGTGAGGACGGCGACGACGCCTGGCGCGGCCCGGGCGGCGGTCACGTCGATCGTCCTGATGCTGGCGTGGGCGTGCGTCGCGAGCACGAGGCGGGCATGCAGCATGCCGGGATGTCCGCGGTCCCCCACGTAACGGATGGCCCCGGTAACTTTCACGGCCGAATCGGACCGGGGCCGCGAGATGCCGACGCCGCTTCCGCCGGTCATCGGCGCCCTCCCGGATCGTCGGGCGACGGGTCGACGACCGACCCGGCGACCGATGGGTGGCCTCGCAGGAAGGCGGACCCGGGCATCGACCGGCCGCCCGCCGGCTGGACGGTCTCGAGGACCAGGCGGCCCTCGGCCGTGGCCAGGGCGATGCCGTCCCCGTGCGGCACCAGGGAGCCCCGCACGTCTCCGGGCGCCGGATCAGCAACGGATCCCTCATGCACGACGACGCGTTGCCCCCCGACCTCCAGGAACGTTCCCGGCCACGGCCGGAGCGCTCGAATCCGGCGCTCGAGCTCGATCGCCGACCGCGATGGATCGAGGCGACCGTCCGATCGATGGAGCGGGCGGCTCAGCGAGACGCCCCCGGACTCCTGGGCCCGGCTCGGCAGCGGTCCTTCGAGGAGCGCCGAGATGACCTCGTCGAGGAGCCGGGCGCCCTCCGCGGCGGCGGCAGCCTCGAGGCCGGGGCCGTCCTCGGTGCCGTCGAGCGGCCAGGATCGCGTCGCCACGATCGG
>SCTE01000562.1 GCA_004298915.1 Chloroflexota bacterium
CAACGCCCGCCTGCTCGTCACGGACGGCGAGGACGTGCGTGCCGGCGACGCGATCACCGATGGCCCGATCAATCCGCAGGAATACCTCGATACCCGGGGTCGGGATGCCGTTCAGCGGTACCTCGTCAAGGAGGTCCAGAAGGTCTATCGGAGCCAGGGCGTCACGATCAACGACAAGCACATCGAGATCATCGTCCGGCAGATGCTTCGCAAGGTCAGGATCGACCAGCCCGGGGACAGCGAGCTGCTGCCGACCGAGCTGATCGACCGGCTCGACTTCGAGGAAGTGAACAACCGGGTGCTCGCGGAGGGCGGCGAGCCGGCGACGGCGCAGGCCGTGCTGCTCGGCGTGACGAAGGCCTCGCTCAACACCTCGAGCTTCCTTGCCGCGGCGTCCTTCCAGGAGACGACCCGGGTGCTCACCGAGGCCGCCATCAACGGCGCCAAGGACCACCTGATCGGCCTCAAGGAGAACGTGATCATCGGCAAGCTGATCCCGGCCGGTTCCGGTGCGCCCGCCAACCTGGCGGCCCGCAAGGAGTCGGAACGACGGGCGGCCATCGAGGCCCTCGCGGGAGAGGCGCTCGAGGATGGCGGCGAGGCGTACAACCCGTTCCTGGAGGACGGCTCACCTCGCTCGGCCGACGACGACGCAGCCGGGCTCGCCCGCGCTGCGGCCATCGCCGGCTCGGACGACGACGCGTTCAATCCGTTCCTCGCCGAGGCGGGCTCCGGATCGGACGACGAGATCGATCCGGACACCAACCCGCTGCTCCAGGGAGAGGCCGCCGCCGATCCCGCCGACTGACCGACTCGGACCGGCGTTCCCGTCGCGGGAGCGCCCGTCCGGGAGGCTGCCGTCGGTTGACACCCGATCGGCAGGATTGATACACTCCGCGATCGTGGCTCCGGAAGGAGCGGCGTTCGACATGGGCGTCGATGCCCTCACCGGAAACCCCATCTGGAGATGGGACTGGGTCCTCGCCGAGGGTTCCCGGACACCCGGCGGGTCGACCCGCGGCCCTGAGGCCGCAGCGACCGATTTGTGCCTTTGAAAGGAGCAGCGTCTTCGTGCCGACAATCAGCCAGCTCGTGCGCCACGGCCGCCAGCCGAAGATCTCGAAGATCAAGGCTCCGGCGATGCGCAAGAACTGGAACAGCCTCCGGCAGCGCCAGGTCCCGATTCCGGGAGCGCCCCAGAAGCGCGGCGTGTGCCTGCAGGTTCGGACGATGACCCCGAAGAAGCCGAACTCGGCGCTTCGGAAGATCGCGCGTGTCCGGCTGACCAACCAGATGGAGGTCACGGCCTACATCCCCGGGATCGGCCACAACCTCCAGGAGCACTCGGTCGTGCTCGTCCGGGGCGGACGCGTGAAGGACCTCCCTTCGGTCAAGTACCACATCATCCGCGGGACGCTTGACGCCGCCGGCGTGCGCGACCGCAAGCAGGGCCGCTCGAAGTACGGCGCGAAGGCCGCCCCCGCCATCGGAGGGAAGCGCTGATGCCTCGTCGAGCGAGCATGCCGCGCAAGGCGAAGTACGAGCAGGTCCCGGCCAACCGGACGACCGCACGCTTTCACGCCAAGCTGATGACCGACGGCAAGAAGAACCTCGCCGAGCGGATCCTCCGACAGGCCCTCGCCAGGGCCGAGGCCTCGGCCAAGCGCCCGGGCATCGAGGTCCTCGAGTCCGCGCTGCGCAACGCGACACCGATCATCGAGGTCAAGCCGCGCCGCGTCGGTGGGGCGACCTACCAGGTGCCGGTCGAAATTCGCGGCGATCGCCGCCTGTCCCTCGGCGTGCGCTGGCTCGTCCAGGCCGCCCGCAAGCGAAACGGCAAGAGCATGAGCGAGAAGCTCGCGGCCGAGTTCGTCGACGCGATGAACAACCTCGGCGCCGCGGTCAAGCGGCGCGAAGACACGCACAAGATGGCCGACGCCAACAAAGCGTTCAGCCACTTCAAGTGGTAACCCGGGAAAGGTACGGACTGTGACACGGCAGGTTTCGCTTGCGCGCACGCGAAACATCGGAATCATCGCCCACATCGACGCCGGGAAGACCACGGTCACCGAGCGGATCCTTTTCTATACGAAGAAGATCTACAAGCTCGGCGAAGTGCACGAAGGCGCGGCCACGATGGACTGGATGCCCCAGGAGCAGGAGCGCGGCATCACCATCACCGCCGCGGCAACGACCTGCCAGTGGAAGGACTTCCGCATCAACATTATCGATACGCCCGGGCACGTGGACTTCACGGTCGAGGTCGAGCGGAGCCTCCGCGTGCTCGATGGCGCGGTCGTGGTGTTCGACGGCGTGGCGGGCGTGGAGCCCCAGTCCGAGACGGTCTGGCGCCAGGCCGATCGGTACTCCGTGCCGCGGATCTGCTTCATCAACAAGCTCGACCGCACCGGCGCGGATTTCTGGCGCTGCGTCGACATGATCGTCGATCGCCTCGGCGCCAAGCCGGTGCCGATCCAGATCCCGATCGGGTCGGAGGACAGCTTCGAGGGCGTCGTCGACCTCATCGAGATGAAGGCGATCATCTACCACGACGACCTCGGCAACAAGATCGACGTCGTCGAGATCCCGGAACACCTCAAGGCCGACGCGGCAAAGCATCGCGAGCGGATGATCGAGGCGGTCGCCGAGGCCGACGACGCGCTGACCCACAAATATCTCGAGGGCGAGGCGCTGACCGTCGAGGAGATCCGCCACGGCCTTCGTCTCGGGACCCTGCAATCGAAGTTCG
>SCTE01000563.1 GCA_004298915.1 Chloroflexota bacterium
GGCGCCGCTCCGGGCGATCCGGTCATCGCGGTTGACGGCATCGATCTCGAGATCCTGGACGGCGAGTTCTTTTCCATGCTCGGCCCGTCCGGGTCCGGCAAGACCACCACGCTCCGGATGATCGCGGGATTCGAACAGCCGACCAGCGGGCGGATCCTGCTTCATGGCGAGGATGTCTCGGGGCGGCCGGCCTTCGATCGCGACGTGAACACCGTCTTCCAGGACTACGCGCTGTTCCCGCACATGACCGTCGGCGAGAACGTCGCGTACGGCCTGGTGATCCGCAAGGTTCCACGCGCCGAGCGGGACACCCGCGTCGCCGAGGCCCTGCGAATGGTTCGGCTCGAGGGGTTCGATGCGCGGAAGCCCGGCCAGCTCTCGGGCGGCCAGCAGCAGCGCGTCGCCCTCGCGCGCGCGCTCGTCAACCGTCCTCGCGTCCTGCTCCTCGATGAACCGCTCGGTGCGCTCGACCTCAAGCTGCGAGAGGCGATGCAGATCGAGCTCAAGGCCATCCAGCAGCAGGTCGGCATCACGTTCATCTACGTGACCCACGACCAGCAGGAGGCGCTCACGATGAGCGACCGGCTGGCCGTGTTCAATCGCGGGCGGATCGAGCAGGTGGGAACCCCCGCCGAACTGTACGAGCGTCCTGCGACGGCCTTTGTCGCCGGCTTCGTCGGAACCTCCAACCTCATCAAGGGCGCCATGGCCGAGCAGGTGGTCGGGGCCAGCGGCGTCTTCACCGTTCGTCCCGAGAAGATCCGCCTCGCCGAGGCCGGAGCCGCCGTCGCCGCCGACGAGATGTCGGCCGACGGAACCATCCGCGACGTCGTCTATCTCGGCTCGGAGACCCGTTACGTTGTCGTCCTCGGCGGGGACGCCGAGCTCGTCGTCACCCAGCAGAACCTGTCCACCTCGTCAATGGAGGCGCTCGCGGCGCAGGGTCGCCCGGTCCGTCTCATCTGGAAGCGGGAACACGCCCTTCGCGTCCAGGAGTGACGCGGGGCCAATCGGAGGAGGGATCAATGATCCAGCGCAGACTCGCGTCGATCGTCGGGATCGTCGCCATCGTTGCCGCAGCGTGCGGCGGCGGTGCCTCACCGGCACCCTCGTTCAACCTGCCGACATCGGTGGGCGACGGCGAGGGTCAACTGACCGTACTCGCGTGGCCCGGCTACGCGGAGAACGGGTCCACGGACGAGACCGTGAACTGGGTGAAGCCGTTCGAGGACGCCACCGGCTGCAAGGTGACGGTCCAGGTGTTCGGGACATCCGATGAGGCGTTCAGCCTGTTCTCGACGAACCCGACCAAGTACGACGTCATTTCGGCGTCGGGCGACGCCAGCCTCCGGCTGGTCCGGGCCGGGTACGTCCAGCCGGTCAACGTCGACCTCGTGTCGAACTACGCGGACATCTTCCCGGCACTCAAGGACAAGCCGTACAACACGGTCGACGGCGTCCACTACGGGATCCCGCATGGACGCGGCTCGAACCTGCTGATGTGGCGCACCGACAAGATCACGCCCGCCCCGACGTCCTGGGCCGAGATGTTCGATCCGAACGCCGCGTGGGGCAAGCACGTGTCGGTCTACGACGCACCGATCTACATCGCCGACGCGGCGGTGGTCCTCATGCATACGAACCCCGACCTCAAGATCAAGAATCCATACGCGCTCGATGACACCCAGTTCGCTGCGGTGGTGGACCTGCTCAAGAAGCAGCAGCCGGTCATCGGCCAGTACTGGACCGACTACACCAAGCAGCAGCAGGCGTTCGAATCGGGCGACGCGACGATCGGCACGACCTGGCAGGTCATCACGTACCTGCTCCAGTCCGAAGATCCGCCCATCCCGGTCGACGTCATCAAGCCCGTCGAGGGTGCGACCGGATGGTCGGACACCTGGATGATCAATTCAAAGACCAAGAACATCAACTGTGCCTACAAGTGGCTCAATCACATCGTGTCCCCCGAAGTGAACGCGCAGATCGCGGCGTGGTTCGGGGAAGCACCCGGCAATGCCAAGTCCTGCGGCCTGTCCCAGGCCGACCAGGACAACTGCGACTTCTTCCATGCCGCCGATGACGACTTCTGGAAGGACGTCTGGTACTGGCAGACCCCCGAGACGGCCTGCGTCGATGGCCGCACCGACGTGAAGTGCAAGGGCTTCGACGACTGGGTCAAGGCCTGGACCGAGATCAAGGGCTGACGCCCCCCGGTGAATCAATGAGGGCCCGGGCGCACGGCGCCCGGGCCCTCGACGCTCAATGGACATGACCGCACCACCGATCGCGCAAAGTTCCGCCGCGCGCCGCCTGGCGGCCTGGCTCCATGCCCGGCCGAGGGTTCGCCTCGGGTTACTCCTGGCGGCACCGATCGCCTGGCTGGTGGTCGCCTACCTGGGCTCGCTCGGCGTCCTGTTCATCAACTCGCTCTGGCAACGCGACGAGTTCACGGGCCTGGTCCAGCGCACCTTCACCCTCGAGAACTTCAACCTCCTGGTCAGCAACCCGCTGTACGTCACGGTCCTGCTCCGAACCGCCGGCATGGCGGCCGCGGTGACGCTCACCTGCATCGTCCTCGCGTTCCCGATCGCGTATTACATGGCCCGGGTCGCGTCCCCGCGCACTCGCGGCCTGCTCGCCGTCGCGGTCGTCATGCCGCTCTGGGCGAGCTACCTGATCAAGGCCTACTCGTGGCGGCTGATCCTGTCCGAGGAGGGCCTGCTCAACTGGCTGCTCCAGCCGCTGGGCCTGCGGGGTCCGGGGCAGACCGAGATCGGCCTCTGGCTGGTCTTCACCTACCTCTGGTTGCCATACATGATCCTGCCGCTGTATGCCGGCCTCGAGCGCATCCCGCGGTCCCTGCTCGAGGCCTCGTCCGACCTCGGCGGTCACGGCTGGACGACGTTCCGGCGGGTGATCTTCCCGCTCGTCATCCCGGCGCTCGCGGCCGGATCGATCTTCACCTTCTCGCTGACGCTCGGCGACTACGTCGCGCCATCGCTGATCACCACCACCCAGTTCATCGGCAACCTGATCTACCTGAACTTCGGGGCGCCGGACCTGCCGTTTGCGGC
>SCTE01000564.1 GCA_004298915.1 Chloroflexota bacterium
CTCGGCGATGCCTCGCTGTTCACGCGGGCCGACGAGGTCGAGGCGGCCTGGGCCATCGCGACCCCGATCGTCCAGACCTGGGTGGACGGCCCCGCGCCCGAGATGCCGAACTATGCCGCCGGCACGTGGGGCCCTGATGCCGCCGATGCGCTGATCGAGCGGGATGGGCGCCGCTGGCGCCGGATCTGAGCACGACCGTGGAGGAGATCGGCAATCCTGACGCGCCCGCGATCGGGCAGCCCATCCTCCGGTGGTCATCGCGAACCAATTCACTCGCCGGCATCGAGGCGGAGCTGGCCAAGGTCTGGTCCTCGACCCCGCTCACGACCGCCGGCGACGATGGTGCCCCGGAGCGGCGGATCGCCGCCCGGACGAGCGTGCTGAACCTCGTCGTCATCGCCCGCCAACCGGAGATCGGCGAGCGGGCAGCGGCCGTCATCCGCATGCTGACCGGCCGGCATCCGTCCCGGACGCTCATCGTTTCGAGCGCGGACCCGGACGGGCCTTCGTGGCTCGATGCCCACATCCAGGCCCACTGCGTCCTGCCGCGTGCGGATGCGGCGGAGACCTGTGCCGAGTTCATCGATCTCGTCGCCGGTGGCGAGACCGGCCGGCACGTCGCCGCGATCGTCGCGCCGCTCCTGGTCCATGACCTGCCGGTCACGGTCTGGTGGCCGGGGGACCCGCCGCTCGGAACGCGCCAGGCCCGCGACATGCTGGACATGGCGGACCGCCTCGTGGTCGACGGCTCGCACTGGTCGGGAAATGGCCTCGAACGACTTCGGGCGCTGGCGCGCGTGGTGGCGAGCCACCAGGCCAGCGGCGATTCCCTGGCGGTCTCGGATTTCGCGATGATCCGCCAGTCCCGCTGGCGCGAGGCCATCGCATCGAGCTTCGATCGGCCCGAGCTGCGGCCGTTCCTGACCGGCCTGACCGATATCACGGTCCGCTATGCCGCCCACCACGAGACCGACACCGACGGCACGAACTTGATCAAGCCGCTCTATCACGTCGGCTGGCTGGCCTCGCGGCTCGATATGGTGGTCACGGAGCCGCTCCGCCCGGCGGTCGCGAACCCGGAGGTCGACCCCGCCGAGTCGGACCCGGAGGACCTTGGGCCGCCCCTCGTCGGCGAGCTCCGGGCCGGCCGTCGGCGCGTGCGGATCTCGATCAGCCCGCTGGCCTCGACCATGCCGCCGGGGACGACGCTGACCGTCGAGCTGGCAGCGCGACGACGCGGCGTCGATCTCGCGGTCGTCGTGTCGGCGGAGGCCGATGCCGTCCTGGTGCATGCGACGCTCGACGGGCGAGAGATGCCCGTCCGGCGATTCATGGCGCCCCGCCGGACGGAGGTCGAGCTCCTCGCCGAGACCGTCGAGTCCGTGGGCGTCGATCCGGTTGCGGTCGCGGCGCTGTTCGCCGCCGCCGATCTCGTGCCGGCCTGATGGACGAGCCCGAGATCACGATCTTCCCGGCACCGGGCGACGTGTCGCACGCCGCGGCCGGGCGGATCGCCCAGGGGCTCATCGATGCGGTCACCGAGCGCGGCGTGGCGCACTGGGTCACGACCGGCGGGTCGACACCGGGCCTGATCTACCGGCACCTTGCCGATTCGCCGCTCCGGGAGACGGTCCCGTGGGAGCACGTCCATCTGTGGTGGAGCGACGACCGCTGGGTCCCGCCGGACGACGTCCTGTCGAATGCCCTCGCCTGCTGGGATCTCCTGCTCCGCGACGTGCCCGTCCCGCTCGACCAGGTCCACGTGATGCCGATCGCGGAGGCCATGGCGACCGGCGATCCACCGGAGGTGGTCGCGGCCCGCTACGAGGTGACGATGCGGGACGCCGGGCTCGATCTCGATGACGCCGGTTTCCCGCGAATCGATGTGATCCTCGTGGGCGTCGGCTCGGACGGCCATCTCTTCTCGGTCTTTCCCGATTCGCCGACCTGGGCCGACCCGAGCTGGGTCCAGGCCGTGGCCGCGCCAACCCACATCGCGCCGCGGGTCGCCCGGGTGACGCTCAACCCGAACATCGTCACGGCTGCGCGGCGGCCACTCGCGGTCGTCCATGGCGCGGCCAAGGCGTCGATCCTCGGCGAGCTGTTCGGTCCCGTCGTGGACACGCGCCGATGGCCGGCCCAGCTGATGCGCCGGGCCGGCGCCGCCTGGCTGCTCGACGAGAGCGCGGCCGCGGGTCTGCCGTCCGGCACGCCCGTGCGGCGCGAGGCGGCCGCCCCCGATACCGGCGAATCCGGCCGCTCCGTGGCCTGGACGCCGTAGGGGCATGACCGGCCCGGATCTCGTCGTTCGGTCCCCGGACGGGACGCCGATCGCGGTCTTCTCGTCGGGGGTCGGTTACGGGGCCGTGGCCGCGCCGGGATCCGTCGGCACGCGCGAAACCGAGGCTCCCACCGTCCTGCTCGTCCATGGCACCACCGCGGATCACCTGACCTTCCGGGTCGTCGCGCCGATGCTCGAAACGCGGTACCGCCTCCACGCCATCGACCGGCGCGGCCGGGGTGACTCGGGCGATGCGCCGGGCGCGTACTCGATCGAGCGTGAGTTCGAGGACGTCGCTGCGGTGGCCGACGCCATCGCCGCCGAGGCCGGCGGCCCGGTCGACGTCGTCGGGCACTCGTTCGGCGGGCGGTGCGCGCTCGGGGCCTCGCTCCTGACCAGTTCGATCCGTCGCGTGGTCTGCTACGAAGGCGCTCCGCCGGCCTCGCGCGACGCGGCCTCGGCGTATGAGCCCGCCTGGCTCCTGCCCGCGCTCGCTGCCGATCTCGCAATTGGCGACCTCGAGGGGCTCCTGGAGCGATTCATGCGGACGGTCGTGGGGATGGACGATGCGGGCATGGCCCGGTTTCGGGCCGATCCCGTGTGGCCCCTGCGCGTCGCGGCCGCACCGACGATCCTCCGCGAACTCGAGGCGTCGAACGATCCCGCGGCAGGCCTCGATGCCCTGGGCGGGGTACGGGTTCCGGTCCTCCAGATCCTGGGATCGGCCAGTTCGGCGGCCTTCGCCAGGAATACCGCGGCCCTCGATGCCCGCCTGGCCGACGGGCGCGTTGCGATCATCGACGGCGCCGCTCACGGTGCCCACCACACGCACCCCGAGGCGTTCGTGGCGGAGGTCGAGGCGTTCCTGGACGGTTGAGGGCCGCGGGTCGTGCTGCGACCCGGCGCGCCGCGACCCGCGGCGCCGGGGCGGGCGGGGCTCGCCCGAGGCGATCGGGCACGACCGACAGGTCTTTCGGGACCTTCGGCCCTCCGCAATTTCAGCGTCGCGACTACCATCCCCGTATGACCGATCGACCATCGAAGGCGCCGGCGGAGGCTCCGACCTACCCCTACTCCCCCGGGCTCGAAGGCGTTCCAGCCGCCGAGACCGCACTCGGCTACGTGGACGGGGCCGCGGGCCGGCTGACCTACCGCGGCTACCGGATCGGCGATCTCGTGGAGCGCGGTTCGTATCCCGCGGTGGCAAACCTCCTGTGGACCGGCGACTGGGAGCCGAAGCATCACCTGCCGACATCGGCCGTGCCGGACGCTGTGATGACGGCCCTTCGAGCGCTGCCGACGTCGGCCAAGCCGATGGACGCGTTGCGGACGGCGGTCTCTGTCTGGGGCGCCACCCAGGTCCTCGACTGGCCGCCGACCGCGGAACAGGCTCGCGCCATCACCGCGTTCTCGCCATCGGCGCTCGCGGCGTTCGCCCGGCTGCGCCAGGGCCTCGAGCCGATCGAACCGGATCCCGACCTCGACCTCGTGCCCGGCTATCTCTACCAGCTCACGGGAGCGCGCGCCGACGCGAGCACCGCCCGGGCTCTCGATGCGTACTTCGTCGTCGGCGCCGAGCACGGGCTCAATGCGTCGACCTTCGCAGCCCGCGTCATCACCTCCACCCGGAGCGACATCGCGTCCGCCGTCGGCGGCGCCATCGGTGCGATGAAGGGGCCGCTCCACGGCGGCGCCCCGTCCGAGGTCGTCGAGCAGCTCCACAAGGTCGGTTCGCCAGAGCGCGCCGAGCAGTGGGTCCGCGATGCCATCGATCGAGGCGAGCGCCTCATGGGCTTCGGCCACCGCGTCTACCGCGCCTACGATCCGCGAGCGGCCGCGCTACGCAAGGTGGTCGAGGCGATGGACAACAAGCCCGACTGGCTGGACCTCGCGATCAAGGTCGAGGATGTCGCCCTCCGGGTGCTCGCCGAGAAGCATCCGGATCGACCGCTCAAGACGAACGTCGAGTACTACGCGGCGGCCGTCCTCCAGGGCGTGGGCCTGACGCCGGATCTCTTCCCCGCGACCTTCGCGCTTGCCCGCCATGCCGGCTGGACCGCGCACATCATCGAGCAGGCCGCCGACAACCGCCTCATCCGCCCGAACGCGATCTACACCGGCCCCGCGGAGCGCGACCTCCCCGTCTGATCCCTTGCCGGCAAGGGCGAAGAGCGCTGGCAGCACTCAAGTGATCTCCTGACGACCTTGTTGACCTTGCCCGAGCGGGCGCCTAGAATGTGCCCACGTTGTACCCACACAGGAGCCCTCCGATGCTCAATACAGCCACCAGGTCTGCATCGATCAAGCTCAGGGTGACTCCGGACCAGAAGGAGCGTCTCGATCAGGCGAGCCGGATGGAGAACACCACCCTGACCGGGTTCGTGCTGGGAGACGCCCTTGCACGCGCTGATCGACTTCTTGCCGACCAGACGCGCTTTGTGCTGACTGAGCCTCAGTTCAGTGAATACCTGGCCGTCCTGGAGCGACCTGTTCGGGACATGCCGAAACTGCGCCGCCTGCTCACAGAGACATCGATCTTCGATCGCTAGGCGACCCAAGTGAGCGAGTACGTTCGCCCGGAGTTGCTGTCGGACCGCCACGACCTGAGCAGTTTTGACTGCGGCAACGATGTCCTCAACGAATGGCTGCGGCGATTTGCGGGCCAGGCGATGCGCAACGACATGGGACGGGTCTTCGTGGTTACGCCCGAAGGCTCGAACCAGGTCGTTGCCTTCTATGGGTTGACGGTTGGGTCCATCGAACGGGAGGACGCAACCGACGCCCTGCGGCGCCGCGTTGGGAACTATCCGATACCAGCGGTTCTGCTGACACGTCTCGGCGTCGATCAGGGACACGCCGGCCGGGGACTTGGCCGCGGCCTCATGAGAGACGCCTTCCTTCGTGCGATAGATGCATCGACCCAGGTCGGGATTCGAGCGTTCCACGTCCACGCCAAGGATGAACGGGCACGGAAGTTCTATCTCGCGCTCGCGGAGTTTGAACCTTCCCCGACGAGTTCATTGCACCTCATGATCGCGATCAAGGACGCCGTTGCGGCCATTTCGCTTACGACGCGCCAGCGTGATGCCCATCTGTCGGAGATCGTAGGCGAAGACGCAGAGCTGCTTCGACGACTCGATAGCGAATAGCCAAGCACCCCGAACTCGAGCGCCGACGCGTTCACCTGCTATCAGGTCAGCCGGCCTCCTCGACCTCCACGATTGCCACCTGAGCTGCGAGCTCCGCCGCCGGCGACGGGCGGCGTGACCCTCGATCACCGCGCCTTGCCACGGCCACCGCGCCGATGAGCAGCGTGGCGGCACCGAGGAAGAATGGCGCGGGCAGTCCCGCCTGGACCACGACGCCGCCCAGCGCCGGGCCGACGATCCCGGCGGCATACAGCGGCAGGTAGACGAGGTTCAGCGTCTGGCTCCGGCGCTCCGGCGAGACCTCGGTCGCGAGCAGGCTGAAGACCATCGCCGAGGTCGACGAGACGCACGCGGCGAAGACGACGGCCACGAGCGCGAGGAGTCCGATTCCGCCGACTTGCGGGGCGAGGGGCATGGCGATGAGCGCGAGTCCCCCGACGAACAGCGCGCCGACAAGAATCCGCCGATAGCCCAGCCGATCACCCAGCGCGCCGACGAACGGCGCGAGGAGTGCGCCGGCGAGCGCCGCAGTCCCGGCAACCAGTGCGATGCCGCTGGCCAGTCCGGGGCCTCGACCCGTGATGGTCTCGACAACCACCGGCACGTACGGCCGCGACATCTGGTTGGCCAGGAACGCGGTCCCGAAGATCAGGAAGATGCCGCGAACAGCGCGATCGGACAGGACGCCCCGCACAGCACCGAAGGCGAGCGTGAGGACGCGCCCTTCCAGGACGACCTCGGGGCGAACCTCGCGGGACCCGAAGCCGACCAGCAGCGCGGTCCCGACCGACAGGGCCGCCGAGACGGCGAAGACCCCGCTCAGCGACCAGCCGAGGCCGTCGATGAGGATCCCGGCGAGGGTCGGGCCGACTGCGAACCCGATTGGCCCGGAGGCACCGAAGATCGCGATGACCGTCCCGATCCGGGCCTTGGGCGCCGCATCACGAATGCCGCCCAGCATCACCCCGGTATTACCGAGCTGGAAACCGATGAGCAGGATGCTCACCGCCACGTGCCACGGCTCGGTGGCGAGGGCCATGCCCAGGAACACGACCGCCTCGACGAGCGCGCTCCGGACGATGACCGCCTTCCGGCTGTACTTGTCGGCCCAGACGCCCCACAGCGGCACGAGGGGCATGCCGAGCACGAACAGCAGCGCGCTGAACAACCCGATGAACGACAGGCGATCCGCGTCCGGCACCCCGAGCGTAGAGAGCTGTGACGGCAGGAGCGCGAAGACTTGGCTGACGCCGAGACCCTCGACCATGGACGTGATCCAGAAGACCGCGACCAGCGGAACCCAGGACCGGGAAGGCGATGTCGGCATCCGGTCAGGCTACCGGAATAGGAGGGATCGCCCGAGCCGTCGTAGATTCACCCCGGGAGGGCGCGATGCATCGATTCTTCGACCGGCTCATCGCCGGCCAGGCGCGCTGGGCTCGTCCGCTTGGCGACTTCAACCATCGCTGGCTGCACGCGCTGTTCCGGCCAATGCTGCCCGTCCGCGACCTGCTCAATGGTCGCTGGCTCGGGCACCCGCTCCACTCGGTCCTGACCGATGCCCCGATCGGGATCCTGTTCCTCGTCATCGTCCTCGACGTCCTCGGTCAACCCGTGGCGGCCGACGTCGCCCTGTTCGTCGGGATCCTCACGATGCTCGCATCGGCGGTGACGGGCGCGGCGGACTACTCGGACACCGACGGCGCTGCCCGGGAGCGCGCCACGGTCCACAGCACGCTGATGGTGATCGCGCTCCTCGTGTACATCGCGTCGCTCGTGATGCGCATCGGGGGCGGCGAGGGCGCCGGCGACCCCGACCGGACGGCGGCGATCTGGGTCTCGATCATCGCGTTCGGCATCCTGATCGCCGGCGCGTACGTCGGCGGTGCCGTGGTCTACAGCCTCGGCAACATGGTCAGCCGGCACGCATTCCGCGGCAGCGGGACCAAGTGGATCGCCCTTGAGCCCGCCGAGCTCGATGGCGCAGGCGACATCCCGGAGGGCCGCCCGGTCAAGGGCAAGCTCGGGATCAATGCCGTGGCCCTGGTCCGCCAGGGCGACGTGGTCCTCGCCGTCCACGATCAGTGCGCCCATGCCGGGGGCCCGCTCTCGGACGGGACACTCAGAGGCGACGGCGTCATCGAGTGTCCGTGGCACGGCTCCCGGTTCCGCCTGGCCGACGGCCACGTGGTTCGGGGCCCGTCGGTCCATGACCAGCCGGCCTACGAGGTCCGGCGAACCGAGGCGGGCGGCTGGGAGGCACGCCGACGACCGGCCTGACCGTCCCGCACGGCTCGGTGGTGGTGCTCATCGGGCCGGCGGGGAGCGGAAAGTCGACGCTCGCTGCGCGGCTGGCCCCGTCGGCGGACGTCCTGTCCTCGGATGCGTTTCGGGCGCAGATCGGCAGGGGCGAAGCGGACCAGTCCGTGACCGGCGCCGCCTTCGGGGCACTGCATCGAGCTCTCGAGGCGCGCCTGGCGACTCGCCGAACCACGGTCATCGATGCCACCAGCCTGACCGCCGCGGCGCGGTCCGCCGTGCTGAAACGTGCCCGGGCGCATGGCACGATGGCGAT
>SCTE01000565.1 GCA_004298915.1 Chloroflexota bacterium
CGTGAACGCCGGAGCCGGGTTGCCCACCGCGAACTGGCCCGCCGGTGGACCCTTGCCGGTCGTGGGCTTCGGCGAGGTGATGAACCCGATGCCGATCACGACCAGGGCGGTCACGACAGCGAGCGAGACCGCGACGAGGATCGGTCGGCGGCGTGGATCGATCCGGAACCCCGTGGCCAGCCCCTTACTTGACGGTGATCGTCCCGGTCATGTTCGGCACGGGGTGGATCGAGCAGATGAAGACGTACGAGCCCGCCGCGAGGGCCTTGTACTGGTAGGTGACCGCGGCGCCGCCGTTGACGACATCCTGCTTCTCGATGACGGTCGTGCCGTCGGTCGCGCGGATATCGATGTCATGGGTCACCCCGGGCACCTCGTTGTTGGCAAAGTCGATCGTGAACGGCGCGTCGGCCTTGACGGTGATCGCCTTGACATTGAAGGCGATGTCCTTGGCGGCGATCTTGAACGAGGTAGCCGGGGGCGACTCGGAGGCCGACGGTTCCGGGCTGCCGTTCGCGGTCCCCGCGACACGGGGCGGCAGGAGTCCCGTCTGGAACATCGCGGCAACCACGAACACCACGATCCCCGCCTGGAGGAGCCGGCGCGGCCATGCCGGGGGTGGTGGGTTCTCGAGGTGCCCGGTGACGTCGGCCTCGACGCGCTTGTCGTACTCGGCGCGGGCGTCAGGCAGCCAGCCGACGAGCGTGACCGCGAAGATGATCAGCCCGGCGGCGAGCAGCCACCCGCCGAAGACGAGGCCGGCCAGGACGGCCGCCGTCCCGAGCGCGCCGAGGATCGGGCGGAACGATGGCCCGGGCATGTGGACCCCCGCCGGTGGCCCGGCCGGGACGGCCCTTGCCGGCGAGCCGTCATCGATCACCGCCGGCAAGGTCTCGGTATGGGTGGCGCGATCGTATTCGCGAATCGCCTCGCGGCCCCAGTACAGGAGTGCCAGGGCCAGGATCGCCAGCCCGATCCAGAGCGCCGTGCCACCGACGACGAGGCCCCAGAACACGGCGCCCATGCCGAGCGCCGCGAACACGGGCGAATACGACGGGCCCGGCATGTGGAGACCGGGCGGCGCAACGGGCGTGAACCGGGCCGGGGCGCGCCGCGCCGGGCCGGCGGTCGCGTAGCGCCGGATCGTGATGACGAAGAACAGGATGACGACGGCCAGCAGGGCAACCGGGATGAGGTTGATCAGCTCGCCCCAGTCCGGCGTGACGACCCTTGAGAGCAGCTCGAGGATCGACTTCCAGAGCTCCTGCATGGACCGGGCGCCTCAGTCCCCGGACGAGCCGGCGATGAGGACGTACGCCATCAGCGACATGGCGACCCCGAGGGCCCCGAGCATCGTGACGCCGGCCCATTCGATGTGATAGCCGAGCGGCACCGCACCGAGGGCGTACAGGGCGCCCACGACGATGAAGGCCAGGCCGATGATCACCACGTTCCTGGGATGGCGGACGGGATGCATGTCGTTCCTCCCGCTACAGGAAGTACAGGATCGAGAACAGGATGATCCAGACGACGTCCACGAAGTGCCAGTAGAGCGACGCGGCCTCGACCGCATCGTGGTGGCGCGACGAGAACTGCCCGGTCAGGCCCCGATAGAGCACCACTCCGAGCATGATCACGCCCCCGAAGACATGGGCGCCATGGAACCCGGTGAGCGTGAAGTACGTGGTTCCGAACGGGCCGGACCCCATCGTCAGGCCATCGTGGAAGAGGAGCGTGTAGTCGTACGCCTGCATCAGCAGGAACATGATCCCGAGGACGAACGTAACGGCCATGTTCCGGAGGAACCCGCGCCGGTCGTCCCGGCGGATCGCCCAGATCGCCATCTGGAGCGTCACCGAGCTGAGGACGAGGATGACCGTCGCGACGAGGATGAGCGAGAACGGGTTGAGGATGTGCGCAAACTCGCTCGGCGGCCACTCCTTCACCCCGTTCGCGTCGACGAAGTTCGCCCGCGTGCTGAAGTACGCGGCGAACAGGCCGGCGAAGAACATGACCTCGGAGCTGATGAACAGGAGCATCCCGAGGATCGGGTTGCTGATCCCGCCCCGGGCGTCATGAGCCAGGCCCGCAACGGGGCTGTGCTCGGCGGAGACGACGACGTGGCTCTCGGCGGTCACGATGCTGGCTGCTCCCTCAATGACCGGCGCTGCCGTGTCGAGCGTCGAAGACGGGTCGCTCGCTGCGGATCTCGGGCAGGTGGTCGAAGTTGTAGGGCGGGGGCGGCGAGGAGGTCGCCCACTCGAGGGTGTTGCCCTCCCATGGATCGTCGCCCGCGATCTTGCCATTGCGGAGCGACGCGAAGGCGTTCCACAGGAATGGCAGGATCGAGATCGCGATGGTGAATCCACCGATCGTGGCGAGCAGGTTCCAGTCGTTCCAGCCCGCGTCGCCGGCGTAGTCGGCGATCCGCCGGGGCATGCCGGCCAGGCCGAGCATGTGCATCGGGAAGAAGGTCAGGTTGAAGCCGACGAACATCAGCACGAAGTGGACCTTGCCGAGTCCCTCGTCCAGCATCCGGCCGAACATCTTGGGGAACCAGTAGTACAGGCCGGCAAACACGCCGAACACGGACCCGCCGAACAGCACGTAATGGAGATGGGCCACCACCCAGTACGTGTCATGGAGGGCAAAGTCGACCGGAACGGACGCGCTGAACGCGCCGTTGATCCCGCCGATCAGGAACATCGACAGGAAGCCGAGGGCGAACAGGAGCGGCGTCGAGAGGGTGAGCTGGCCGCGGAACAGCGTGAACACCCAGTTGAACATCTTGACCCCGGTCGGGACGGCGATCAGGAACGTCAACAGGCTGAAGAACGGCAGGAACACGGCACCGGTCGTGAACATGTGGTGGGCCCAGACCGAGAAGCCCAGCGCCCCGATGGCGGCGGTCGCGAAGATGAAGGCCTTGAACCCGAACAGCGGCTTGCGGCTGAACACGGGCAGGACCTCGCTGATCACGCCCATGGCCGGCAGGACCATGACGTAGACCGCGGGGTGCGAGTAGAACCAGAAGATGTTCTGGTAGAGCACGGCACTGCCACCGCCGAACGGGTCGAAGAAGTGGCCGCCGTAGTTCCGGTCGATG
>SCTE01000566.1 GCA_004298915.1 Chloroflexota bacterium
GGTACATACCGTGCCGACCCTGGAGATAGGCCGACAGGCCCGCGGCACGGATCGTCCCGTAGGACTCGCCGGCGAGGAACTTGGGCGACATCCAGCGGCCGTTCCGCGAGGTCCACAGGCGGATGACCTCGCCGACCGATTCGAGGTCCCGCAGGAAGCCGCTGTACTCGGTGGCCTTCTCGCCGTCGACCGGTCGGGAGAATCCCGTTGCCACCGGATCGATGAACACGAGGTCGGAGTGCACGAGGAGCGATTCGGGGTTGTCGACGAGGTCGTACGGCGGCGGGACCGCCGACCCGGCGTCGCCCGACATCACGCGTCGCGGACCGAGGAGTCCGAGATGGAGCCAGACGCTCGATGAGCCCGGTCCGCCGTTGAACGCGAACGTGACCGGGCGTTGCTTCGGGTCGGCGCCATCGAGCGTGTAGGCCGTGACGAAGACCGTGGCCTTGGGCTTGAAGCCGGCAACCTTGCCGTCCTCGATCAGCTCCTCGCGGAGGACGATCCGCCCGGTCCACGAGGTGTAGGCGAGCTTCTTCCGACCGACGCTCAGCGTGTGCTTGCGCTCGACGAGGTCGTCGGTCGGGTCGGGCGCCTTCGCCGGTTCGGCGGTCGGGGCCGTGCCGGCAGCCTCCGCGCCCGCTGAGCCCTTTGCAGCGTCCGCACCCTTCGGCGCGTCGGCCGGCTTGTCGGCCACCCTAGAGCGCCTTGACCGCGTTCACCAGGTCGGCGAGGCCGGCCTTGGCGTCCGCGAACAGCATCCCGGTCTTCGGGTTGCCGTAGAGCTCGTTGTCGATGCCGGCGTAGCCGCGTCCCATCGAGCGCTTTATGACGATGATCGCCTTTGCGTGGTCGACGTCCAGGATCGGCATTCCGGACACCGGCGAGCCGGGCTTGCGGGCCGCCGGGTTCGTCACGTCGTTGGCACCGACCACGAGGGCCACGTCCGCCCGATCGAACTCGGGGTTGATCTCCTCCATCTCCTTGAGCTGGGGATACGGGACGTTGGCCTCGGCGAGCAGCACGTTCATGTGGCCCGGCATGCGGCCGGCGACCGGGTGGATGGCGTACTTCACGTCCACGCCCCGGCTCTCGAGGAGCTCGCCGAGCTCGCGGCAGGCGTGCTGGGCCTGGGCCACGGCGAGGCCGTAGCCCGGGACGATGATCACGGACGAGGCATAGGCGAGCTGGATGGCGGCGTCGTCGAGGCCGAGTTCGCGGACCGACCCGCCGGTGGCCGTCGTCGCGCCGACCGTGCCCTCGCCGCCACCAAAGCCGCCGAGCATGATGCTAAGCACGGAGCGGTTCATGGCGTCGGCCATGAGCTTGGTGAGGATCGCGCCCGAGGCACCCACCAGGGCGCCGGCGATGATCAGGACGTCATTGCCGATGACGAAGCCGGCCATGGCCACGGCCGTGCCGGTGAAGCTGTTGAGCAGACTGATGACGACGGGCATATCGGCGCCGCCGATCGGCAGGACCATCGTGACGCCGAAGACCAGGGCCGCGGCGAGGATCAGGAACATGACCGGGACGCTGACGGCGCCCGTCCACAGGTAGATCGAGCCCGCCGCCGCCACGAGCACGATCGCCAGCGTGATCAGGCGGCCACCGGGCAGCACGATCGGCTTGCCGCTGATCACGCCCATGAGCTTGCCGGATGCGATCAGCGAGCCGGTGAAGGTGATCGACCCGATGAGGATGTCGAGGACGGTCGGGATGCTGATCTGGAGGGCGATCGAGGCGCCCTCGCTCGCCAGGCGCAGGTAGTCGTCGATGGCGATGAGGGCCGCGGCGCCGCCACCGACCGCGTTGAACAGCGACACCAGCTGGGGCATCGCGGTCATCTTCACGGTCCGGGCCGTGTACAGGCCCGCTCCGCCGCCGATGGCGATGCCGACGACGATGATGATCCAGCCCGTTGCCGACGCGCTGCCATTGACCGCCAGCAGGACCGCGGTGCCGCCGATGGCGATGGCCATGCCGCCCGCCGACAGCAGGTTGCCGTTGCGAGCCGTGGCGGGCGAGTTCATCCGCATCAGGCCGAGGACGAAGGACGCGGCTCCGATGAGCCAGGCGATCCGGACGAGGACTTCGATGGCATCCATCGGGTCAGGCCTCGCCCTTCTCGGCCGGCTTCGGCGAGGTGGGCTTCTTCCTGAACATCTGGAGCATCCGGTCGGTGACCACGTAGCCACCGACGACGTTCATCGTCGCGAAGGCGACGGCCACGAGGCTCAGGACCTGGCTGAGCACGTCCGTGGCCGTGGCCGCGATGAGCATCGAGCCGACGAGCACGATGCCGTGGATCGAGTTGGCTCCGGACATCAACGGGGTGTGGAGCGTCGCCGGGACCTTGCTGATGACCGCAAAGCCGCACAGGATCGCCAGCACGAAGACCGTCAGGGCGGCCAGGATCTCGGTGTTCATGCGGCACCTCCGGCCGGCTGGAGCAGCTTCTTCACGGCTTCGGAGCGGATCTCGCCGCCATGGGTGATGGTCACGGGACCGGCGATCTCATCGGCCGGGTCGAGGTTCAGCGCACCGTCCTTGACCAGCTGCAGGAGCAGCGCCGACAGGTTGCGGGCGTAGAACGCGGACGACCCGATCGGCATCGTGGCCGGCAGGTTGTCCGGCGCGATGATCGTGACGAGGTTGTCGGTGACGACCTCCTCGCCGGCCTTCGACAGCTCGCAGTTGCCACCGAGCGCGGTCGCGGCCATGTCCACGATCACCGAGCCGGGCTTCATGAGCTCGACCGCCGCGGCGGTCACGAGAACCGGCGGCTTGCGACCCGGGACCTGGGCCGTGGTGATGACCACGTCCATGTTCCCGATGCTCTCGTTGAGCTCGGCCTGCTGGGCCGATCGCTCCTCAGCGGTCAGCTCACGGGCATAGCCGCCGGCGCCGGTCGCATCGATCTGGGTCTTGAGGGTCACGAACTTCGCGCCGAGGGACTCGGCCTGCTCGCGGGTCTCGGGCCGGACGTCGTAGGCCGAGACCACGGCGCCGAGGCGTCGGGCGGTGCCGATGGCCTGGAGCCCGGCCACGCCGATCCCGAGGATCAGCACGTTCGCCGGCTTGGCCGTACCGGCCGCGGTGGTCAGGAGCGGGAAGTAGCGCCCGAACGCGTTGGCCGCGATGAGGACCGCCTTGTACCCACCGACGTTGGCCTGCGACGACAGCGCGTCCATCGTCTGGGCGCGGGACAGGGTTCGGGGGATCGCGTCGAGGCTGATCGCGGTGACGCCGGCCTTGGCGAGCGTCTCCATGAGCTTCGGATCGAGGAGCGGGCCGAGCAGCCCGACCACGGCCTGACCGGATCGGAGGCGCTTGACCTCGGCCTCGCTCGGCTTCTGGACCCGGAGGATCGCGTCCGACTGGGCATACAGGGCGTCGGTCTTGACGATCGTCGCGCCGGCATCGACATAGGCCGAATCGGGGATGAGGGCGCCGAGTCCGGCGCCTTCCTCGACGAGGATTTCGAGCCCGGCGGCCGTCAGCTTGCCGAGGGCTTCGGGTACCAGGGCCACGCGCCGTTCGCCGGCCGCGGTCTCCCTGGCGACTCCGATCTTCATGAGCACCACCTGATATTGGGCAAAGGGTCCGGTGTCATGGCCGCCGCGCCGCCGCGCCGCCTGTCCCTGCTTGCGTCGAGGGGCTCGTTCGGGGCCGGGGTGAAGGATAACCGGCGCTGGACCGGGCTGCCGACGACAGACTCGCAGGCGTCAGCCCTGTTGCGCAGCTCCCGCGACCGCGACAATGAGCGTGAGGATGTAGACGTGGCCGAGGGCGCTCCACCAGATCGACCGAGTGCGCCAGTCGAGCCAGCCGAAGACCATGCCGCCGGCGAGGGTGGAGAAGAGTTCGATTTCGGGCTTGCCGAGGTGGACGAAGACGAACGGAAGCTGGGCCACGACCACGCCGAGCGGACCCATCGTCCGGATCAGGGTGAACATGAGGAGGCCGCGGATCAGGAACTCGGACGGGACGAGGTCAAGGAGATGGGTCAGGAGCAGGTCACCGACCGGGGCGGCGGAAACGCCGTAGTAGGCGCTGAACTGGGCGTTCGATCCGACGGCCAGCACGATCGGCGTCATGACCGCGCCACCGGCAACGGCCAGGCCGAGCCCCCAGCGCCAATCGCCGATCCCGAGGCCGTAGTTGACGAGGCGATCGCGGAAGGCCACGACCACCACGACAACCGGAATCAGCCCGAACAGGATCACCCGCTCGAGGGCCTGGTAGCGGAGCGCCTCGGCGGCGCGCCCGAGCGCCTGGATGTCCGCCGGGATGAACGTTCGCGAGAAATCGAACAGGACCACCAGGGTCATCAC
>SCTE01000059.1 GCA_004298915.1 Chloroflexota bacterium
GCCGGCGTCGTTGATCTCGATCTGGACGTCGCGCTGCCGGGCCTCGGCGGCCCCCATGATCCGTCGCCGCGTCGCGTTGAGGGCGACGAGCGCCTCGCCGGACGCCTTGTACGTGGCCTCGACCCGCGCGGCGGCCGCCTCGGCCGTGCGCCGGGCGATCGCGACGTCGGCCGGGATCTGCGAGGGCTGAAGTTGCCAGTCGGCCGGCAGCGTGACGTTGCCGCTCCGGTCGTACGTGCGCCCCGTGGCCTCGGCCAGGGCCCGACCGTAGCGGTCCGCCGCGTTCCGTCGATCGTCGAGGGCGAGCAGGTGAGCGCGGTTGGCATCGAGATAGGCCGATTCGGCGAGGGCGATCGTCTCGGCCTCGTTCGGCTTGGGCTGGCCGGCGATCTCGGCCGGGCTCCGGCGGGCCCGCTGCCCGGATTCGGCCCACAGCATCTCGAGGGTCAGATCGCTGTGATCGAGCAGCCCGCCGGTCGCCCGTTTGACGTTCCGGCGGCGCTGGATCTCGTCGAACAACTCGGCCTGGGTCTTGTCCGTCGCCCATTCGGACACGTCGTACGGCGGGACGCCGGCCCAGTCCGCGTGCGCCTCGAGAACGTCGTCGTGGGTGATCGTCGGGATCGGCTTCGGTGCCGCGGTCTTGGCCATGTGAGGGTCTCCTGTCAGGGTTCGGTGGGTGGGTGGTGGCTCAGCGGCCCAATGCCGCGGCGAGGGTCGCGCGGCGATGCGCCGCCTCGAGCTCGGCGAGATCGGCGGACCGCTGCTCGTCTTCGAGGCGGGCCGCCTCCTGGCGCGCCATGAGGGCCTGCATCTTCGGGTGCCTGGCCGCGTCCGCGATGACCTCGTCGACCTCGGCGGCTGAAATCATCCAGCGCGCCTCGATCGAGCCGGTCTCGACGATCGCGGTCCTCGCCGCGTTCAGTGCAACCATCATCGGTTCGTTCCTTTCAAAAAGCTTCGTTCCCAAATCTTTGAACCCGTTTGACCATCGAGAGCCGTACCGCAGGACGGGACGCCCCTGAGGGCCACAGCGATCTGACCCCCCTCCCCGTCGTCGACCCCTGGCCTCATCGCGGCACCAGGGCGCCCGGCGCCCGATGGATGGCGAGCGCCTGATGTCGTCGACACTGGGCCGCCACGTTGGCTCGATCCAGGCCGAGGTCGGGACGCTGGCGCCACGGGATGAGGTGCCCGGCCGAATCGGCGGGCGCGCCGCAGGCGCGTCCGTCGGGCTCGACGCGCGTCTCGCAGCGTCCGCCGGCGTCGTCGAGGACTTCCGCCCGGAGCCGTTGCCAGGCCGCTGACCCATAGAACTGCGTCTCGGCCGGGTCTCGATGCTCCCGCCGCGCTCGCTCATGGGCCAGGCGATGCGGTTCGCAGCGGGCGCCCATGGTCACGCTCGAACACCCAGGCTCGAGACAGTCCCTAACCATCACGGGGCCTCGCTTCCTGAGTGGGCCCGGCACCGGCCGTCGTACCGCCCGGGCCCCAAGCATCGTCGCCCGGTCCGAACGTTGCCCGTGCAACGGAGCTCGATGGGACCGAGGCCCAGACCACAGCGCCGGCAGCGACGCTGACACCAGCCCGGCGCCGTCTCCGCGTAGTAGGCCCGGAAGTGGAT
>SCTE01000567.1 GCA_004298915.1 Chloroflexota bacterium
GGCTCGCGCGCGAGGTCCGACCGGGCGTCCGCTACCCGGTCCTGCTCCAGGTGAATGTCGACGCGGATCCCGCCAAGGCAGGCTTCCACCCCGCGACGCTGCGAACGGCGGTCACGCGGATCGCCGACCTCGAGGCGGTCGACCTCCGCGGCCTGATGACGATCGGGCGGCTGGTGACGGAACCTGATGCGGCTCGGCCGACCTTCCGGCGACTTCGCGAGGTCTCCAAGTCGCTCCGTGACGCGGGCCTGCCGCTCGGCCCGGATCTGTCCATGGGCATGACCGACGACTTCGAGGTTGCCATCGAGGAGGGGGCGACCATCGTCCGGGTGGGCCGCGCATTGTTCGGGGAACGCCACCACCCCGACTGACCCGACCGGTGCGGGCCAGCCGATGCCGGCCGCGACCCCGCCTCGCCCGGCGGCGGCCCGCAGTAGACTCCAGCCGTGGGTGGCGCCTTCCTCCTGAACTTCATCCAGCTGCTGCTGATGGCGGTCTGGGCGCTCGTGCTCGGCCGGATCGTCATGTCCTGGGTCGACCCGACCGGCCGAAACCAGCTGTCTGCCTTCCTGATCCAGACGACCGAGCCCATCCTCGCCCCGGTTCGCCGGATGCTGCCGCAGACCGGGATGATGGACTGGTCCGGGTTCCTGGTCCTGATCGTCCTCGGCGCGTTGTGGCGGGCGCTCTGAGCCCTTGACTTCCGCCGCTGTCCGGTTTGCCGTCCACCTGTCGCCGCGCTCGGCCGCGACGCGCGTCGAGGGCGTCGTGGAGGGGGTCCTCCGGGTGCGTGTCGCGGCGCCGGCCGTCGAAGGCGCGGCCAACACGGCGCTCGTCCGGTTGGTGGCCGACGAGCTCGGGGTGGCGCGTCGAGACGTTCGGATCGTGGCCGGCGCGAAGACCCGTCAGAAGCTGGTCATGGTCGAGGGCATCGCCGCGGAGTCGATCGTTGCCCGGTGGCCGGGGCTGCGGGTATGATCTCGGCCTCGTCCGGCGCCCCGGTGCGGCGTCGCGACCCTCGGGCGATTGGCTCAGTGGTTAGAGCACGCGGTTCACATCCGCGGGGTCACTGGTTCGAATCCAGTATCGCCCACCACTCCTGACGGCGGATCACTCCGGCGCGACGACGCCGTTTGCGGCGCGAGGACGCGGTTCGCCCCGCCCGAGCCGGTCTTGCGACGGCGGCGTGCAGGCGCATGCGTGGCGACGCCGATGCCGCCTCGGTCGTCGGAGCGATCGGCCGGCGCGAGCATTCCTGAAGCGGCTGCCGAATCGTCCGTCACGCGCGGCGAGGTTCGCCCGTCAGAGGACCGACAGTGGCGCGTTCCTCCGCGTCGAAGCCCCCGGTTCCTCCCCCGGGGGCTTCTTCGTGTCCGGGTGCCTACCCCTCGGTCGCCAGCCGGCGCAGGACCGTCGGCAGGATCCCGCCCTGGCGGTAGTACTCGACGTCGATCGGCCCGTCGAGCCGGGCGATGGCTTCGAAGCGCCGCTCCGTCCCATCGCCGCCGGCTGCCGGATCCCTGAGCGCGGTCACCGCCACGGTCTGCCGCGGCGTGAGCCGGCCGTCGAGGCCGTTGACGCTGAACAGCTCGCGGCCGGTCAGGCCGAGCGACGCGGCCGTCTGGCCGGGCAAGTACTGGAGCGGCAGGATCCCCATCCCGACCAGGTTCGAGCGATGGATCCGCTCGTAGCTCTCCGCCAGCACGAACCGGACGCCCAGCAGCGCTGGGCCCTTGGCCGCCCAGTCGCGTGACGAGCCCGAGCCGTACTCACGGCCGGCCAGGATCGCGAGCGGCACCCGTTCGGCCGCGTAGCGCATTGCCGTGTCGAAGATGAAGCCCTGCTCGCCGTCCGGGAGATGGACGGTGTACGGGCCCTCTGTCCCATCGACGAGCCGGTTGCGCAGCCGGATGTTGCCGAACGTGCCCCGGACGAGGACCTCGTGCTGGCCGCGGCGGGCGCCATACGAGTTGAATTCGAGCGGGCCGACGCCGCGGG
>SCTE01000568.1 GCA_004298915.1 Chloroflexota bacterium
ACCTGTACCTGGCCGGCGGCGATGGCCCGGCTGCCCTGTACCGAAACGACGGCTCAGTCGGCGGGCCGCTCCATTTCTCGGCCGTGGACGAACCCTCGGCGACGTTGATCGACGTTGCGGGTGCCTATCCGATCGACATCGACGGCGACGGCCGGACGGACCTCGTCGTCCTGCGCGCCGGCGAGAACGTGATCCTCCGAGGTCTCGGCGGGTGTCGCTTCGAACGGGCGAACGAGGCCCTCGGGTTCGACGGCGCGCCCGGCCACACCACCGCCTTCAGCGCGACCTGGGAGGGGGACGCCCTCCTTCCGACCCTTGCCTTCGGCCACTACCTCGGCCTCGGGGCGGACGACCGGCCGACCACGGACTGTGCGTCGAGCACGATGCTCAGGCCCGCACCGGCCGCGACGACCTACGCCGACGCCACGATCGTGGACCTCGCGCCCGGCTACTGCACGCTGTCCATGCTGTTCAGCGACTGGGATCGGTCCGGACGGCGCGACCTGCGGGTGACCAACGACCGGAACTACTACAGCGACGGGATGGACCAGCTGTGGCGCATGGATCCCGGAGCGCCGCCACGCCTCTACACCGCCGACGACGGCTGGGTGTCGATGCAGATCTTCGGGATGGGCATCGCGAGCCAGGACGTGACCGGCGACGGGTATCCGGAGGTCTACCTGACCAGCCAGGGCGACAACAAGCTCCAGACGCTCACCACGGGCCCGGGCCATCCCACGTACCGCGACATCGCCCTTCGCCGTGGCGTCATCGCGGCCCAGCCGTATGTCGGCGGAGATGCCCTGCCGTCCACGGCATGGCACCCGGAGTTCGCCGATGTGAACAACGATGGATTCCTCGACCTGTTCGTCTCGAAGGGCAACGTCAACGAGCAGGCCGGCTACGCGACCAGGGACCCGAGTAACTTGTTCATCGGACAACCCGACGGCACGTTCGCGGAGGGCGCCGAAGCGGCAGGCATCGTCACGTTCGAGCGTGGCCGGGGCGCGGCCCTGGCCGACTTCAACCTCGACGGCCGGCTCGACCTCGTCCTCGTCAACTTCGGTGCAGACACGATGATCTGGCGCAACGCCGGGTCGGGCACGACGGCCGGGACGGGCCACTGGGCGGCGATCCGGCTGCGCGCTGCCGGGCCTGATCGCGATGGCATCGGCGCCTGGGTGGAGACGAGGATCGGCGACCTCGTGACCCAGCGCGAGGTCACGATCGGCGGCGGCCACGCCGGCGGCCAGCTCGGATGGCTGCACCTCGGCCTGGGTCCGGCGTCGAACGCCGAGGTTCGAGTCCACTGGCCGGGCGGTGAGGTCGGACCGTGGATCCGGCTCGATGCGTCGGAGTTTGCGATCATCGAACAAGGCAGCAGCCAGGCGCTGCGCTGGCTCCCCGGAGGTACCTGATCGATGGCGTCGGCAAGACTCGCACCCGTGGAGCTGCCGATGCTGGCCAGGCCCGACGTTGCTCCCGAGCTGCCGGCGACCATCCATCGGTCTCGGATGGAGCGACTGCGGGCGCGCATGGAGGCGCGACGGCTCGACCACGTCGTGATCTATGCCGACCGCGAGCACAGCGCCAACCTCGCCTGGCTGACCGGGTTCGACCCCCGGTTCGAGGAGGCGATCCTCGTCGTCGGCCTCTCGGCTCGACCCGTTCTCCTTGCCGGCAACGAGTGCATCGGCCTGGCGCGGGCGGCGCCGCTCCCGGTCGATGCGGTCCTGTTCCAGGAGTTGAGCCTGCCCAGCCAGCCCCGCGATCGATCGCGGCCGCTCCGGGAGATCCTGGCCGACGCCGGGCTGCGATCCGGCCAGGCCGTCGGCATCGTGGGCTGGAAGGCGCCGGCCGATCGGTCGTGGATCGAGTCGCCGGCCTACGTGGTCGAGACGATTCGCGGGATCACCGGATCGGGCGGCACGGTCGAGAGCGCGACGGACCTGTTCATCGACGCGGCCGACGGCCTGCGCGCGACCAGTGAGGCCGTCCAGATCGCCGCCTTCGAGCACGCCTCCTGCGAGACGTCGACCGGGGTTCGCAACCTCCTGTTCGGCGTCCGGCCGGGCCTCCGCGAACGCGAGGCCGTCCAGCTGCTTGGGTGGAGCGGCGCGCCACTTTCGTGCCACCTGATGCTCACGGCCGGGCCGAGGGCGCGGTTCGGGCTCCTGAGCCCCGGCGATCGCCTGATCGTACGGGGGGACCCGCTGACCGTGGCCTTCGGGATCTGGGGTGCCCTGACCTGCCGGGCGGGGTTCGTCGTCGAGGATGCTGCCGGCCTGCCGGACGGGATCGCCGACTACGTCGATCGCCTGGTCGCGCCGTATTTCGAGGCCATCGCCGAGTGGTACGGTGCCCTGCACATCGGCCAGACGGGCGGCACGCTGCAGGGCATCATCGACCGTCATCTCGGCGACCCGTTCTTCGGGATCTTCCTGAACGCCGGGCACCAGCTCCACCTCGATGAGTGGCTGAACTCGCCGATCCGGCAGGGCAGCGAGATCGAACTGGCGTCGGGGATGGTCCTCCAGGCCGACGTCATCCCGGCGACCGGCGGGCCGTACTTCACGACGAACATCGAGGATGGGATCGCGCTCGCCGACGCGTCGCTTCGAGCTGAGCTTGCCCGCGACCATCCGGAGCTTTGGGCACGGGTCACGCGACGCCGTGCCTTCATGGCGGACGCGCTGGGCATCGAGCTCCATCCCGATGTGCTGCCGCTGTCGAACATCCCGGCGTTCCTGCCGCCATTCCTGCTCCGCCCCGATCTCGCCATGACCATGGCGGCATGACGACCATCCCGGCCTCCGAGCATGTCGTCGACCCGATCGGCCTCGTGGCGATCGAATCCGACGCGATCCGGGTCGAGATCCTGCCATCGATGGGCGCTCGCCTCCATCGACTCACGGTGTTCGGGCACGACCTGCTCAGGACGCCCGATGACCTCGAGGAGCATCGCCGCGAGCCGTTTCGATGGGGCGGCTACGTGATGGCCCCGTGGTGCAACCGCATCGACCCGGGCGCGACCGATGTGCGGGGGGTGCTCGTGGACCTGCCGTCGAATTCGTCCGATGGCACCGCCCTCCATGGCCAGGTCTATCTCGCTCCGTGGGAGCAACGTGGCGCGGGCATGTTTGCGATCCGGGCCGGCGGCGGCGGTTGGCCCTGGCCGTACGAATCGACGCTCCGGGTGTCCGCCCGCGACGGCGACGCCGGCGCAGCCGTGCTGGTCATCGACCAGGTCCTCGTGAATGCTGGTGATACGCCCATGCCCGGCGGGCTCGGAATCCATCCCTGGTTCCGTGGTCCGGTCGAGATCCAGATCGCATCCGACCGGGTCCTGCCCTCGAACCTCCGGGCCGACGATCCCGTCGAGCCCGTCGCCGGCGACTTCGACCTCCGGGTGATGCGGACCATGCCGGCCGGGCTGGACGCCGCGTGGCTGGATCCGGGCCGGCCCCCCGTCCTCCTGTTGTGGCCCGATTGGGGCGTCCGGGGCCGGATCGAGGTCGATTCGAACGCCGGGTTGTGCATCGTTGCCGCCAGCCCGGCCGATGTCGGCGCGATTGCCGTCGAACCGGAGACGCACGCGCCGCACGGCCTGCGCCGGCTCCTCGCGGGCGGATCGGACGGCCTCGCGTGGATCGGTCCGGGCGAATCGATCACGCTGACGACGACGGTCGTCTTCGAGCGCGCGGGCTGAGGCCCGGCCGGCCGGCCGGCGCCCGTCCGGCACGGCGAGATCAGTATCCGCGGACGATCTCGGCGCCCATGAGGTCGACCATCTCCAGGTCCCGGGGCAGGAAGGTCTGGAGCATGAGCCGCTCGACCCCGGCCGCCTCGAACCGGAGGACCGCGGCGCGGGCCTCGTCGGGCGTGCCGATGATCCAGCGCCCGCGGCGAGCCTCGAACCAGTCGGATGGCCGATCGCCGCTGATCCCGAGCGCGTCGAGCAGCGCGCTCCGCCGGCGATCCACCTCGCGCTCGTCGGCGCCGACCAGCGTGCCGACCATCGCCGAGTGGGTGAGGGTCGAGGGATCACGGCCCATGGCCCGGCACGTCTCGTCGAGCTGGCTGAAGCGCTCGCGGGCGCGGTCCGGTGACGAAGAGCTCAGGTTGAACTCGTCCGCGTAGCGGGCGGCAAGTCGGAAGGCACGGGGCGAGCCCTCGCCGCCGATGATGATCCGGGGCCGGACGGTGCCGTTGGCGGCATGCGGTCGATCCGGTCGATCGACCGGGCGCGGACGAAGGAATCCGCCATCCACCGTCACCTGGTGCCCCTGGTACGACCATCCGTCGGCCTCGGTCCAGAGGCCGTGGAGCATGGCCAGCTGGTCCTCCATGAGATCCGCTCGGGCCTTGATGTCGGGGAAGGCGAGCCCCAGGGGCGCGTGATCCTGCTCGTTCCAACCCGCCCCGACGCCGACCTCGATTCGCCCGCCGCTCATCTCGTCGACGGTCGTGACGACCTTCACGAAGTTGCCTGGATGGCGGAAGGTGACCGGGCTGACCAGCGCGCCGAGGGAGATCCGTCGCGTATCGCGTGCGAGGCCCGCGAGGACCGCCCAGGCATCGGTCGTCGGCCCGTCGGCCGGACCTGGAAAGCTCGCGTAGTGGTCACTCCGGAAGAACGACTCGAAACCGGCGGCCTCGGCACGTCGCACGATGGCCAGCTGGTCGTCGTAAGATCGGAAGAG
>SCTE01000569.1 GCA_004298915.1 Chloroflexota bacterium
GCCGAACGAAGGATCGGCGTCCTCCAGAGGAAGGCGACGCCGGTCCGCAGGTTGTTCAGGACGACGCCGATGCTGGTCGTCTCCTCGGCGGTGAACTTCTGGATCCTGACGGCGAGGACAAGGACGAACGACACCCCGAACGTCACTGCGTCGATGTAGAACGGCAGGAAGATGTCGACGTGGGCGAGGAATCCGGCCAGCGCGAACCCGACGGCCGTCGAGCCGAACGAGCTGATCGAGAGGAACGAATTCGCCGCGGCAAGCTCGGGCTCGCTCGCCACTTCCGGCACGACGCTCTCCCAGGCCGGGTCGAAGAACTGGCGAACGACGGCTGCAAAGAACAGGGCCACGTACAGGGCAATCAGGCCGAACTGGGCGACCCCGAACGGGATCGACAGCACGATCAGGCCTCGAAGCAGGTCGGAGCCCAGCATGATCTGCTTGCGATCAAAACGGTCCACGAAGACGCCCGCGAACAGGCCGACGAAGAGCGTCGGAACGGCGGTCACCATCAGCGTCAGCCCGACCATGAAGGCCGATTCGGTCAGGCGAAAGACCAGGATCCCGGCGGCCAGGTCGGTCAGCGACGAACCGACGACGGACACGAACTCGGCCGTCCACATCAACCGGAAGTTGCGCTTGCGGAAGACCGAGAACATCGAGGTCGGCTGGGCGACAGCTTCGGCCATCAGGCGGATCTCCGGCTGGGACTGGGTTCCGGGTCGAGTCCTGGGGTCCGGGCGGCACCATGGGGGTGCACGCGTGTCGAGCAGTCTAGCGACCGCGATCCGCGTGGGAAAGGCTCCGGCGCACGATGCGGCCCTCCAGGGCAAGCAGCTCGGCCTTCAGTTCGAGCAGGCGATCGCGATCGCCCCACCACCCGCCGCCGTACCCGCCGAGGGTTCCGTCCCCGGCAATGACCCGATGGCACGGGATGATGTACCCGATCGGGTTGCGGCCCACCGCACCGCCGACGGCCCGGGCAGCGCCCGGTCGTCCGATGGCCCGCGCGATCTGGCCGTAGCTCCTGGTCGCCCCGCGCGGAACGGCACGGACCGCGCCGAGGACGGCGCGATCCCACGACGGACGATCGGCGAGGTCCAGGGAGAGCCGGTGCAGACCGCTGTCATCGCCGTCCAGGGCACGTGCGAGGGCGGCGGCGGCGACTCTGAGGTTTCGACCTGCCGGGCCTACCGGGCTCGCCCGCTCGGCGTCATCGACCCAGGCGACCGTCCGTCCGAGGCGTCGGACGATCCCGTCGCTGAAGGTCGCATCCGTCGCCATAAGGTCAACGGCAGCAACCCCGACCTCCGTCGCCGCGAGGTGGACCGGCCCCCAGGGCGCATCGATCACGGTCGCGGGGATCGGGCCCATGTCGCGGCGTGGTGGGTGATCGGGCATCGGTGGGATCGAGGGTAGCCGACGGCGATCGTGCACGCATGGACCCGGTGCCTACACTCGTCGGTGATGACGACCTCGACACCTGGGCCATCCGAACGATCGCGGGTGGCCGTGCCCGACGACCCGCGCGACATCCCCGGCGACTTCGCCCATGCCCGGACGGTCGAAGTCAGGTTCGCCGACACCGACGCGATGGGCCACGTGAACAACGCCGAGTACCTGACCTATGCGGAGATCGCCCGGGCCGCGTACTACGAGGCGGCCACCGGCGAGCAGCTCCAACTCGGCGTCCACGGCGCCATCGAGGGGATGATCCTGGCCGAACTGCGGATGACCTACCGCAGCCCCGCGTTCTATGGCGAGTTCATCACGGTCGAGACGCGGATCGAGCGGATCGGCCACACGAGCTACGGGATGGTCCACCGACTTTCGGCTCCCGAGAGTCGGTACGGCCCATCGCGCCTCGTCGCCATTGCCGATTCCGTCCTCGTTTCGTACGACTACAGCGCCGAGCGGCCTATCCCGGTTCCGCCGGCCCTGATCGAGGCGATCGAGGCGTTCGAGGGCCGGCGCCTGCGGAGCTGACGGTCGTCAGGCCCGACGAACACGACTCGAGGTCATCCGTCGTCAATGCACGCTGCGAGCCCTCGGTGGCATCCGCCTTCGATATACTCGCCGACCTTCACCGTTCCCTGATCAGCGAGGGGGTTCATGCGCGCGATTTCGGCCGAGGGGCTGGTCAAGATCTACCGGACGCGACGGGCCGAGGTCCGTGCGCTCGATGGCGTCGATCTCGAGGTTGAGGAAGGTACCGTCCTGGGCCTGCTCGGCCCGAACGGCGCCGGCAAGACGTCGACCGTCCGGATCCTGGCGACCCTCCTTCGGCCTGACGCGGGGCGGGCCACGGTCGCC
>SCTE01000570.1 GCA_004298915.1 Chloroflexota bacterium
TCGAGACCGCCACGTCCACGATCGAAATGCAGGCCGCCGGGACGCGGAGCAGGCCCTGTGGTCCGGCCTGGACGCCGCCACGGAGCAGGTCCGGCCGCGATGCGGTCCCGAGGATCGGCACCGGGCGGGTGTGCGGCACGGCCGCCGGGATCGCCCCGAGGCTGATCCACTGGCTGACCCCGAACGTTCGGGTGAGATCCACGAGGTCGGCTGCGAACTGGTGCCATCGGAAGTCCGGCTCCGCTCCGGTCAGGATCAACAGGTCGCGCTCGCCGAGCCGGCGGCTGCGCATCGTGAGGCTCGGCCACGTGAGCCGCTCCGGGCGGCCGTCCTGGATCTCGAGCGTCGGCCGACGAGCCCGGTAGTCGAACAGGTCGTCGCCACTGAACTCGACGACGATCCCGCCGGAACCGGCGAGTTCCTTCGTCGCGTTGGTCGCCGCCGAGCCCGCATCGACCCAGCCGTCGAAGGCCACCACGACCACCGGGTCGGTCAACGGTTCGTGATCCCGAAGCGTGAACATCGCCATGATCGGAGCATACCGCGAGCCATCGGAAAGGCCCCGTGCACGAGGACGGGCCGACCCCGGCACCGAGCGGGAATGTGCCTCCCGCTCGCCGGCCAGCCCCCTCACCATCGCCAGTTGACGGAACGTTGCGCTGCCGCGAGAGTTCCGGCGTGCGTTTCGGGGTCATCGGTTGGCTTGATCTCCTGCTCCCAGGTTCGGGGCACCTCTACGCACGTCGGACGATGCGTGGCCTGGCCTTCCTCCTGCCGACCGGCGCGCTGATCGGCGCGGTCGTCGGGCTCTACCTGGCCCGGGGCGCCACCGGGATCCTGGCCCTCATCGTCACGCCCGGCGTCCTGCCGGCGCTGGCCATCGCGAACATGCTCCTGGCCGCCTGGCGGCTGCTTGCGACTATCGACGGGGTCCGCACGGAGGCGCGGTCGAGTCGGGCGACCGTCGGCCTCGGTATCGGCGTCGTGGTCCTGCTCGTCGTTCCTCACCTGCTTGCGGGCCGGCTCATCGCCTCGACCAGCGCGTTCCTCGATTCGACGTTCGCCTCGGCGCCAGACACCATCGAGCCCGAGCCATCCGACCTGCCCGAGATCCCATTGCCCGAGTTCGGGGGTCCATACGTGCCCATCCTGCGGCCCGACAACGGCATCGACGACAAGGGCAACGTCCTGCCGACCCCGGCGCCGACGCCCAAGCCGCCGCCCGGTCCGTACAAGGGTGGCGGCGGAGCCGCGTCGCTCCCGCCGCTCGGGGCGTCCGTCCCATGGGACGCCCCGGGGGCCATCCCGTGGGGGAACGACGGCCGGTTCGACCTGCTGCTTCTCGGCTCGGACGCCGGGAGCAACCGGTGGAGCCGGCGGATGGACGTGATGCTCCTGGTCGAGATCGACGTCGCGTCGGGCAAGGTCGCGATGATCGGACTGCCGCGCAACATCCAGAACGCGCCGCTCCCGCCGGGATTTGCCCACGACGCCGTGGCCTGCGGCTGCATGAAGGGCCTGCTCAACGAGATGTATGTCGAGGCGACCGCGCGCCATCCGGACCGCTGGCCCGGGACCGGCGCGGTCAAGGGGATCGGCGCGGTCCGCGGGGTCGTCTCGGAGTTGACCGGCCGGCCCATCGATGCGGTGCTCGTGGCCGATCTCATGGGTGTCGTCCAGGTCGTCGACGCGATGGGCGGCATCGACATCAACGTCCCGGCCCCGGTCTATGACGACAAGTACCCCGATCCGATCCGGGGTGACATCGTCTTACGAATCAAGGCCGGCCAGCAGCACATGGATGGTCGGACGGCGCTCGCCTACGCCCGAAGCCGGCACCAGGACTCGGACTACGGCCGGATGGCGCGCCAGCAGACGTTGCTCCTGGCCATTCGATCGCAGATCGGCCCAGCGACCATCCTCCAGGCCCCCGACCTGTTCGCCGCCGCGAAGGGCCGGACGTGGACCGACCTCCCGCGCAGCTCGCTGCCGGCCCTCGTCGAGCTGTTCGGGAAGGCGGCCAACGCGTCGGTCAAGCAGCTCCGGATCGTGCCCTCGAAGTACCCGGCCTGGCTGACGACGTCGGAGATCGCCCAGATCCGCCACGACGTCGGGAACATTCTCGGTCCGCTGCCGTCGCCGACCCCGACGCCCATCCCGACCCCGACGGCGAGTCCGACCGACAGCGCGGACCCGAGTCCGTCGAACGCGGCGTCACCGAGTCCCTCGCCGAGCCCGTCGCCGAGTTCCAGCCCGTCACCGAGTCCCTCGTCGAGCCCGTCGCCCAGTCCCAGCCCGTCGCCGAGTCCCTCGCCGAGCCCGAGTCCCAGCCCGAGCCCGTCGCCGAGTCCGTCGCCCAGCCCGAGCGCCAGTCCGAGCGCGTCTGCGTCCTAGCCGTCGGACGCGTTCAGGCCCGCCGCTGGTGAGGTGTCACGTTCCGTCGGATCCGGGCCAGCGAGGCGAGGCGTCGTCGATCACGGGCAACGTGTCCCAGTCGGACCTGACGGGCGTGAAGACGTCGATGACCACCGCGCCGTTCGGTCCGGCGGTGACCCCGTGGGGCAGGTCGGACAGGATGCGCCAGGTTCCACCCGGCCCAAGGGTCCGCGTCTCGCCGTCGATCGTGAAGATCATCTCGCCGGCGAGGACGATTCCCATCTGCTCGGCGACGTGATGGTGCTCCGGGACGACCGCGTTCGGGTCCAGTTCCACGACGGCGAGCGTGATCTGCTCACCCTGAACGCGCCGCGCCCGGACCGTGTCGCCCCAGACCTGGAGGAGCGGTGAGTCCATCATGTCCACCAGGTTGCTCATGCCCGGAGCATAGCGGCACAATGCGGCGCATCGCCCGGGAGATCGCACACGATGGGTCAGCCACGCGCCAATCGCCTGGTCATGCCGCTCATCGGAGCGCTGCTCGTCGCGACGCTCGCGGTTCCCACCCGGGCAGCGTCGCCCTCGCCGAGCGCGACCGACCTGGTGCCACCGGATGAGGTGCGCTTCAGCGCCTGGCTGGACCAGCCGTTGCCCGAAAGCGTGCCGTCGGGTGCGTCCATCACGATCGGGGCGTTCCTCGCTGATTCGACCGGTCGCGTCGGCCTGTCCGGCACGGCGATCCAGGCCAAACTCCACTCCGCGTCGCCAGACGTCGATGCGACCGTTGCGCCCGCCGTGGAGGACTGGCCCGGCCACGTCACGACGACGATCGCGGTTCCGGCCCCGATCGGGCAACTCGAATTCATCCTGCCCGGGTCCAGTTGCGATGCGTCCGGGTGCACGCCCTCGAATGTCGTGATCCCGGTGGGCGGCCTCGGGCCGCCGCCCGGCGTCGCCGTTCAGCGACTTGCCACCGCGTTCGTGGACGCACCGACCCAGATCGTGCCCGTCGGCATCGACGCAACCCTTGGGTTCTCGGTCCAACCCCGAATCGACTGGCCGGCACCGGGACT
>SCTE01000571.1 GCA_004298915.1 Chloroflexota bacterium
GCTCTTCCGATCTCCGCGCGATCGCGAGCCCCAGGCCACTCCCCTCCTCGGCGTCGGCATCCGCATGCAGGCGGGAAAACGGCTCGAAGATCCTGTCGAGGTCCGCGCTCGCGATACCCGCCCCGCTGTCGCTGACCTCCACGACGACGTCCCGCTCGGTGCCCTTCGTCGTGATTCGTGGCGGCGGCGCGCCGGCCGGACTGTAGCGGTACCCGTTGTCGATGAGATTCAGGAGAATCCGTCCGACCTCGACCGGATCGGCAACCACGAGGAGATCGGCGCCGAGCGTCGCCCGGGCCTTGGGAAGGTCTGGATGGGCGGCCCAGAACGCGTCAAGCGTCTCAGCCGCGATCACGGACAGGTCCGCCGGGGCCACCTGGCGGGCGGCCGGAAGTTCATCGGCTTTCGCGAGGATCAGCAGGTCGTTCGTCAGTCTCGACAGTCGATCCGCCGAATCCACCACGACGCCCAGCGCGCGGCGGAGGTCCTCGCCCGATCCCGGCCCCGCCAACGCACCCTCTGCGGAAGCGCGGATTGCAGCGAGCGGGGTCCGCATCTCATGCGAGGCGTCCGCGACGAATCGGCGCTGGCGTGCATGCGCCTCACGGATCGGCCGAAGCGTCCGTGCCGCAAGGACCCACGCGGCAATCCCGACCAGGACCAGAACGGCCAGGTCACCGACGACGAGGGCGATCCGGATCTGGCCGACGGTGGCGCGGTAGGCCACCTCGGCCGCCTGTTCATTCGTCAGCTCAGGCCCGACGTCGAAGGTCGGTGCGAGCGCGGAGCTCACGACGACGTAGAAGACGACGCTGAAGATCCCGAGCACGAGCGCGAAGAGCCCGATGTACAGGAGCGTCAACCTGATCTGCGTCCGCGAGAACATCAGCCGGGCTCCGACGCACGAAGCCGGTAGCCGGAACCGCGGACCGTCTCGATGATGCCGTCGCGCCGTCCATCGTCGACCTTGCGGCGCAGGCTTCGGACGTAGACCTCGACGATGTTCGACTCGGCCGCGAAATCCGCGTCCCACAGGGTCTCGATCAGGCGCTCCTGGCCGAAGATCTGGCCCGGGTGGCGGACCAGCAGTTCGAGGAGAGCGAATTCGCGAGCGGTGAGACGGATGTCTCGACCGGATCGCCGGACGCCTCGCGTTGCCGGGTCGAGCTCGAGATCGCCGACCTGGAGCGTCGGTGCGCGGTCTTCGAGCCGCCGTCGGCCGAGCGCGCGAACCCGCGCCCGCAGCTCATCCATGCTGAACGGCTTCGGGAGGTAGTCGTCGGCTCCGTGGTCGAGACCCTTGATCCGGTCCTCGATGTCGTCGAGCGCCGTCAGCATGAGGATCGGAGCCGAGAAGCCCTTGGCGCGCAGGGCCGAACAGACGCCGAACCCGTCCAGGCCGGGAAGGATGACGTCGAGGATGACGAGGTCGTAGGCGTACGTGTCGGTCCAGTCCAGGGCATCACGCCCGTCACCGACCGTATCGGCCGCATGCCCATCGGCCGTAAGCGCTGCCTTCACGGCACCGGCGATGGCCGGTTCATCTTCGACGATCAGGATTCTCAGGTCGACCTCCAGGCGCCTCGTCGGCCGGCTCACGCTCGTTGCCGATCAGAGGTGGCACCTCGGATCGTAGTCCCATCCGGGGGTGCGTTGTGGCAAGAAGCCGCCGGACCGTCGAGAGACGGGCCCGGGGGTGGCGCCGAGTCAGGGCGGGCCGGCGGCTCATCGGGACGCTGGCGGTACGACCTGAATCTAGGCTGAACGCCGCGACCTGCCGATGGCATCCGACTTGATCGCGAGGACGTACGCGGACGGCCCGGGTCCGAGCCGACCGAGGAAGCCCTGAAGCGGTCGCTCGATCCCGGCCAGAATGGCAGCGGGGACGCGACTCGTGATCCATGCCATGCGAAACAGCGAGACGGAACGCCAGCGGGCCGGCTCCAGACCCGCGTCCCGAAGTTGGCGCTCGATCGACTGCGGATGGTGCGAGAAATGACCCGGCACGTATTCGTGCGGCTGCCGGTCCATCGGAGACCATGCCTGTCGCCGGAACCGGTACCTGAGTCGCGCGAGCAGGTGCTGCCGATTCGGAAATTCCACGATCAGGCGGCCGCCCGGCCGCAGCACGCGAGCGACCTCTCGAAAGGTCGCTTCAGGATCGCGAAGGTGGACGAGCAGCCGGATCGAAACCACGACGTCGACTGAGGAGTCCGCCATCGGCAGATCGACAGCGTTGGCGAGGATGACCGTGCAGCGTGGGTCGGCGGCGACTCGCTCGGATGCCGCTTCGACCATCACCGGTGAAGCATCTACGAGGCTGATGGGCGCGAAGGCGCCGTACTCGTCGACGACTCGTCCAAATCCGGCGCCGAGGTCAACGAGGTGCCCCCCGGAACGGGGCAGCAGGGCCCGCAGGGCGATCCGATCGCACCGATCCTCGTACGCCCGGACCGCCCAGAAGGCATCGCGATAGGACAGGTCGTAGATGGGTGGCCCTGGTTCGGGGGCATCTGGGGCGCCCGGAGCGGGCTCGCGGGCGATGGTCGTCGACGTCATGCCGCTCATATCCCACGGCAACCTGAACGGCACCTGAAATGGGAGTGGCGGACCGGCCTGACCACGCTGGCCTGGCCGGTCCGCCCAGGGATCGACGGGAGTTACTCCTGGCCGTCGAACTGGTGGTCGACGTTCTGA
>SCTE01000060.1 GCA_004298915.1 Chloroflexota bacterium
CGCGATGGTAGCGCGCCAGATGGCCCGTGAACGGGTGAAATTGCAGGGCGGAGGGGCGAATTCGCTCGGGCAGAGGGCCGATGTCGCCCGCGCCGAGGCCTCAGTCCTCGGCGGACTCCTGGCCGAGCAGCTCCATCTGGATGAAGCCGGAGGTGTCGAACGACAGCTGGTGGGGGGCGAAGGGCGAGTAGCCTGCGGCGTCGCCGATCGGCGCGAACTCGAGGACGACCCGCTCGTCGTTCTGGACCAGCGCGTACACCAGCATCTGGTCGGGGCGGGTCGAGAATTCGAGGCGCTCGAACGAATCGACGTTGAGGGTGACCGCGATCGGGGTGAAGAAACTCGACACGTCTGGCTGGTCGGTGACGATGCGCTCGACCCAGCCCGTGCCGTGGGTGATCATCTCGCGGCCACGGAAGTAGTGGTACGTCACGGTCTGCTTCAGCAGCGGGCGCAGCAGGTTGAGCATGTCCTCGCGCGACGAGACGACGCCGTCGTTGACGAAGAACTTCGCCGGTGGCTCGCTGGCCAAGCAGGGCTCCTTCCGGATGGGCACGTGGGCGGTCGGAACGGAATCGATGGTACCGCACCAAACTGCCCCAAACCAGCCCGATTGACTCGATGCACCACATCCATGTGAGGCCGCGCAAAGTCGCGCGGGTATGATCGGCTCATGCTCCTCGCCATCGACATCGGCAACTCCAACGTGACCCTCGGCTGGTTCCGGGACGGCACGCTGGTCCAGCGCGGTCGTGCCGTCACCGCCCCCGGCGCCACGAGTCGCGAGCTCGAGCTGCTCCTCGACGAGGCGCTCGGGCGCGACGGCCTCAGCCTGGATGCCGTCGGCGCCATGTCCCTGGCCTCCGTGGTCCCGTCGCTCACCGGGGCGCTGCAGGACGTCGCGGCTCGCCGGTCGTGCTCAATCCTCGTCGCGAGTGCCTCCACGATCCCGATCGGCATCCGCGTCGACCAGCCCGAATCGGTCGGGGCGGATCGGCTCGTGAACGCCCTCGCGGCCGCACGCCTGCACGGCGCGCCGGCCGTCGTCGCGGACCTCGGCACCGCCACGACCGTCGATGCGGTCGCGGCCGACGGTGCCTTCGTCGGTGGTGCGATCGCGCCCGGGCTCGACCTCGGCCTCGAGGCCCTCGCCTCCCGGACGGCCCAGCTGCCGCGGATCGACCTGGTCGTTCCAGAGCGCGCGATCGGGCGCACGACGGTCTCTGCGATGCAGTCTGGGACGGTCTTCGGCTACCAGGCGCTGGTCGTCGGCCTCATCTCGCGCATCCGGGCCGAGCTGGCGGCCGACAGCGGCGTGCCGGCGAACGCGGTTCACGCGATCCTCACGGGAGGCCTGAGCGCGGTTTCATGGGCGTCGGTCCTCGAGGGCGTCGAGGTCATCGATCCGGACCTCACGCTCAAGGGCCTGGCGATCCTCCATGCCGAGGTGGTCGGGCCGGCGGCGGGCGGAGACGTCAGGCGATGAGCGGCCGCCTCGAGGGTCGGCTGATCGCCCTTGGCGTGACCGGATCCATCGCCGCCTACAAGGCCGTCGAGCTGCTGCGACTGCTGACCGCCGAAGGTGCGGATGTCGTCGTGCTCCTGTCGCCCTCGGCGACGCGCTTCGTCGGCCCGCTGACCTTTGCGGCTTTGTCGCGACATGCCGTCGAGAGCGAGCTCATGGAGCTCCTCCCGGATGGCCGGATCGGCCACATCGTCATCGCCGACAGCGCCGATGCCGTCGTCGTCGCACCGGCGACGGCGCACTGGCTCGGCGCGATGGCCTCGGGGATGGCCGGCGACGTCGTGACCGCGACCTGCCTCGCGACGTCGGCGCCGGTGATCGCCGCCCCGGCCATGGATGGCGACATGTGGCGGCATCCCGCCACGAGCGGCAACGTCGAGCGCCTCCGGACCGCCTTCGGCTACACGGTCGTCGAGCCAGGCTCGGGTCCGCTGGCCTCGGGCCAATCCGGTATCGGGCGCCTGGCCGACCTGCCGCTGATCGTGGACGCCGTGGTTGCCGCGGTCGCGGGACGACCGGTCCGTGCGCCGGATCCCGCGGCACGGCCGCCCCGCGTCGACGGGGTCGTGCGCGAGCCGGACCTCGTCGGGCGACACGTCGTCGTCACGGCCGGCGGGACTCGCGAACCGATCGATCCGGTTCGGTACATCGGCAATCGATCTTCGGGCCGCATGGGGGTGGCAATCGCCGAGGCCGCGCTCGATCGCGGTGCCCGGGTCACCCTCATCGCCGCGGCCACCAGCGTGGCGCTGCCCGATGACCGGGCCGCGGTCATCCCGGTCGAGACGACCGGCGAGCTGCGGGCCGCGCTGCTGGCGACCCTGTTCGGCGGCGCCGGCGAAGGATTTGGAGATGCCATGGCGGGCGGCGCCGCCAACGGCGCCGGCGGCGGTGCGCCGGAATCGGCGACGGCCCGGTTCGACGCCCTCGTCATGGCCGCCGCGGTGAGCGACTTCCGGCCGACGCAGGCTCCGGACCACAAGCTCGAACGGGGCGCCGGCATGACCCTCGAGCTCGAGCCGACGCCGGACCTCCTGGCCGAGGTGAGCCGGATCACCCACGGGCTCGACAGCACGGGCGCGGCTACGCGGCTCGCCCTGGTGCCCGCCCCCGTGCTCGTCGGGTTCGCGGCCGAGACGGGATCGCTCGACCGCGCTCCGGACAAGCTCCGCCGGAAGGGCGTCGACCTGCTCGTGGCGAATGACGTCATGGACCCGGATTCGGGCTTCGGGACCGAGACCAACCGAGTGGTGATCCTCGATGCCGACGGCGGGCGGGACGAACTGCCACTCCTGTCGAAGCGCGAGGTCGCCGATCGCGTCCTCGATGGCGTCGTGGCGCGGATGGACGCCCGGACGCCGGCGGAGCAGACTGGCGCCATGAGCGAGGTATCACGATGAGCGCCACGAACAAGCCGGATCGCCGCCTGACGGTCGCGGACATCCATTCGATGCATGCCGACGGTGAGCGGCTGCCGATGCTCACCGCCTACGACTACCCGACCGCACGGATCCTGGACGATGCGGGGATCCCGATGCTTCTCGTCGGCGATTCGCTCGGCCAGGTGCTGTTGGGCTACGACTCGACCGTCCGCGTCTCGATGACCGAAATGCTCCACCACACGGCGGCCGTCGTCCGTGGATCGAAGCGGGCCCTGGTCATCGCCGACATGCCGTTCCTGTCCTACTCGTCGGTCGACGACGCACTCGCCAACGCCGGCCGGTTCCTGCGCGAGGCAGGCGCGACCGCCGTGAAGGTCGAGGGCGGCGTCCGGAGCGCTCGGACGGTCGAGGCCCTCGTCCGGGCCGGGGTGCCGGTCATGGGTCACATCGGCTGGACGCCCCAATCCCAGCACGGCATGGGCGGCAAGGTGCGGGTCCAGGGCAAGAGCCGTGAGACGGCACGGGCGCTCCTCGCCGACGCCATCGCGATCCAGGAGGCCGGCGCGTTCTCGATGGTCCTGGAGCTGGTCCCGGAGCAGCTGGCCGCGTCGATCACGTCGCGGCTGCGCATTCCCACGATCGGGATCGGGGCCGGGGCCGGATGCAGCGGCCAGGTCCAGGTGATCACCGACGTCCTCGGCCTGGGCGACTTCTCGCCCCGTCATGCCCGCAAGTACGCGGACCTCCAGGCCACGATCCGAAGCGCCGCGGAAGCCTGGGCCGCCGATGTCCGAACCGGCAACTTCCCGGGTCCGGCGGAGACCGTCCGGATGGACGAACAGACGCTCGACGAGGTGCTCGGGCGGACGGCCCAGGATCGGGCGTCAGCCGATGCCATGGCAAGCGACGGCATGGGCCTCGGGGCCGGCATCCCGCTGGATCGAGACCTCTGATCGGATTGCCCACGACGATCGTCCGGTCGCGCGCCGACCTGCGCGCGGCCCTCGCGGATGCTCCGCGTCCGGTTGGCCTCGTTCCCACCATGGGCTGGCTCCATGACGGGCATCGCGCGCTCATGCAGCGGGCGCGTGCCGAGAACCGGACGACGGTCGTGTCGATCTTCGTCAATCCCCGCCAGTTCGGCGATCCGGCCGATCTCGCGCAGTACCCCCGCAACGAGGCCCGTGACGTCGCGGCGTGCGAGGCCGAGGGGGTGGATATCGTGTTCGCCCCGACCGTCGACGAGGTCTACCCGGTGGGCTTCGACACGTCCGTACAGGTCGGCGCGATTGCCCGCCCCCTCGAGGGACTGGCGCGGCCCGGCCACTTCGAGGGCGTCGCGACGGTCGTGGCCATCCTGTTCGGACTGGTCCGGGCCGAGCGTGCCTACTTCGGCCAGAAGGATGCCCAGCAGGTGGCCGTGATCCGCCGGATGGCCATCGACCTGGCGATCCCGACCGAGGTCATCGCCTGCCCGACGATTCGCGAGCCAGACGGCCTCGCCATGTCGTCGCGCAACGTCCACCTGTCGCCGGCCGAGCGCGCCGCGGCGCCGGTCCTCCATCGAGCGCTCATGGCAGCGCGGCACGCCTGGGAGCGCGGCGAGCGCTCGGGCTCGCGGCTCCGGGGCATCATGGAGTCAACCCTCGCGGGCGAGCCGCTCGCGCGGGTCGAGTACGTGTCCTGCGCGAAGGCGACGACCCTCGAGGAGCTCGACGAGTTGGACGGCCCCGCGCTGCTGTCCCTCGCGGTCGAGATCGGCACGACCCGGCTCATCGACAACGTGCCCCTGGGCTGACCGCCCGCCGCGTCGGCTTCGGGCGCGCCCGGCCGCCGGGCCCCAACGGTCGGACTGGCACCTTCGTCGAACGGGCACCCGACGGGGCCGCGCCGTCAGGTCCGGGGTTCGCTCGCGACGCCAAGGATCCGGTCGACGTCGAGGTTCTCGGCCACGAGCTGCTTGATGAGCTCGATCTTCACGAGGTCGGCTGGGTGGGTCTTGACGAGCAGGTCGTGGACCTCCGAGGCGACGGCGTACGTGTCCTCGCTGACGAGGGTCGCGCACAGGTCGGCCCGTCGGATGGCATCGATCACCGCCGGCCGCGGACGATAGCCGCCGGTCAGCACGAGCCCGATCGCGGCCCCGTCGTGGTCATCGACGATCGCCCGATCCGGATCCGAATCGGTCTCGTCGCGCCCGGAGCGGCCGGCCAGTCCGAGCTGATGGGCGGTGGTGAGCGTGAGGATCACGTCCTCGCGATCACCCGGCACGATGACGAGCGTTCCGGGACCGACCCGTTCGAGCATGTGGCGCGGTTCCATGGCCCCGACCGCCACGCCGTCGATCACGCGCTCGAGGTCGGGGCCCTCGTGGAGCACCTCGCCGTGGACCCCCTCCAGGATCATCTCCAGCGTCGGGTTGGACAGGATGGGTCGGACCGGGAGCACCCCGAGGAGCGGGATGTCGTAGGGCGCCAGGCCGCCGGCAATCACGCTCGCGATGCCGGGCTGGGCGTCGACATCGACCTTGTTCACGATCGCCCCCGCGACGGTGACCCCGTTGGCCCGGAAGAGCGCTGCGTTGAGGACGATCTCGTCGATCGGCCGGCCGACGCCACCCTCGCTGACGATGATCGTGGGCGCTCCGAGCATCGCGGCGACACGGGCGTTCGAGAGGCCGATGACGGCGCC
>SCTE01000572.1 GCA_004298915.1 Chloroflexota bacterium
CCTGAGCAATGCCGCATCGCTCGGTGCGCTCCTCGGCTACCCACTCCTGATCGGCCCGAACATCGGGCTCTCGGGCCAGCTCACCCTCTGGACGGTCGGCTTCGCGCTGCTGGCCATCGTGCTCGGCGGCGCCGCGACCGTGGCCTGGCGGGCATCACGCGCCCGCCTCGACCTCGCGATCGCTTCATCCGACGACCCGCAACGTGACCTTGCCGACGAGGCCGTCGTCCCGATCGGCTGGGCGCGACGCGCCCGTTGGCTGCTCCTGGCAGCGGTGCCGGCCGGACTTCTTGCCGCCGTCACGAACTTCATCGCGGTCGACCTCATCGCCGCTCCGCTCCTGTGGATCGTGCCGCTCGCGCTGTACCTCGCCTCGTTCATCGTGGCCTTCTCGGCGCGGGGTCGCCGGCTGGTCCCGTGGGCCGTGCGGCTGGCCCCGGCCGTCATCACCCTGCTCTGGGTCCCGATCGGATCGGCCGGTGGCTGGCCACTGATCCCGCTGGTCCTGCTCGAATGGGGTGGTCTCGCGCTCATCGCAACGGCCCTTCACGGGCGCCTGGCCATGGATCGCCCGCCTTCGCGGCAGCTGACCGAGTTCTACCTCGTCCAGTCGATCGGTGGCGTCACCGGCGGGGCGTTCGTTGCCATCGTCGCCCCGTCGATCTTCCCGGGCGTCTGGGAATACCCGATCCTCCTCGCGGGCGCCATGGCCGCCCTCGCCTTGACCTCTCCCGGACGCCCCGCCGCGACGTCGACCCCCGCGATGGCATCGACGCCTGATCGACGGACGGGCAGGCGCCTCAACTTCGGCCCGATCGTTGGCGGGGCGCTGGGTCGCGTCGGACCCTACCTTCTGGTCTCGGCTGTCCTCATCGCCTTCCTGGTGGCCGACCAATCGATCGCCCTCGGCGTGGCCCTTCGCTGGTTCGGGTTCGGCGCGCTCATCCTCTTCTTCGGCGCCCAACCCAGGTTCCTCGCGGTCGCCACGGCACTCGCCCTGGCGATCGCGACCGTGGTGATCCCGGTACCGGCGCTGGTCCGTGACCGGAGTTTCTTCGGCGTCACGGCAGTCATTCGATCCCCGGAAGCGAAGATCACGGTCCTGATGAACGGGACCACGGTCCACGGAACGCAGTCGACCGACACCCAATTCAGTCGCCGGCCGACGACCTATTACGCTCGGAGTGGACCCCTCGGCGATGTCTTCGCCTGGGTCGACGAGGCCCGGCCGACTGCCTCGATTGCGATCGTCGGGCTCGGCGCCGGTACCATCGCGGCCTACGAACAGCCGGGCCAGTCGATGACCTTCTTCGAGATCGACCCGCTCGTCGTCCGGGTCGCCTCCGACCCCAGGTACTTCACCTACCTGTCGGGCGCCCCGTCGCCCCCGACCATCGTCCTTGGCGACGCGAGGCTCTCGCTGCGCGGTGTGCCGGCCGGGTCCTTCGACGTCCTTGTCCTTGACGCGTTCT
>SCTE01000573.1 GCA_004298915.1 Chloroflexota bacterium
GCGCCCGCACCGACGATCCCGACCGGGTCCACACGGGGTCCGGACTCGGATCCGGTCGATTCGGCCGTCGCCAGGTCCCGGCCCGGCGCACCGGAGGCCTTGCCGAGTTCGGCCGTGGCCGCCGGGCCCTGCGCCTGGGGTGACGTCGAGGCCGCGGTGAAGCCCTGGTCGTTGCCCACCGGGGACAGCGCGGCGCCGGCGGAACCGAGGAACCCGAGCGGAACCGCGGACACCAGGAGCCCGACGAGCCCGAAGGTCGCGAGGCTGAGGCCGGCGCGGCGCATCCAGGCTCGGGATCCAGGGGCCCGGCCGAGGCCATACCAACCCCGGCGCTCCAGGCGCGCAGCGTCGGCGGACGAGAGCCGGTAGTCCCGCGGCGCCGGCGCCGTCCCGGGCTCGAACGCCGACGGGATTTCGCGTGTGGCGGCCGCGATGGCCCGAAGGTCGCCCGCGATCTCGGCACAGGCGGGACACGACGCCGCGAGCCGGCCGGCACGCTCGGCGTCCGAACCGGTCAGGTCCCCGGCGGCCAGGCCGGCAATCAGCTCAAGGTCGTGGGCATCGTGGCGCATGGATTCGGTCGTGTCAGCCACGGAACAGGTCCATCTGGTCGGCCAGGTTCTCGCGAAGGGCCAGTCGTCCGCGGTGGATCCTCGACTTGACCGTGCCGAGCGAAACCCCCGTCATCTCGGCGATCTCGGCGTAGTCGTAACCCTCGACATCGAACAGGACGATCGCGGAGCGCTGGTCGTCGGTGATCCGGGCAAGTGCCGCGTTGAGGGCACGATGGCGCTCCGCCTGCATCGCGGTGGTGACCGGGTTGTCCGCCTCCGGCGCGGGCGGCTGCCAGCTGTCGTCCTCGAGTTCGGGGTACGGATCCGCCGGTCGGCGCTTCTTGAGGCGCTGGGCGTCCATCGCTGCATTGATCGCGATCCGGCTGAGCCACGACCGGACCGACCCGCCGCGGAAGGCGGCCATGTTGCGATAGGCCGAGAAGAACGCCTCCTGGACGGCGTCGGATGCCTGATCCCGATCCGGAACCATGCGCACGACCAGCGCGAACAGCATGTCCTGGTAGCACAGGACGAGGTCGTTGAACGCGTCGAGGCTGCCGCCCCGTGCCTGTTCCATGAGGATCAGGTCGCGCCGCTGGACGGGGTCGTCGGAGGCCGTGATCGAGCGGCGATCCTCCACGATCTGGGGGGTCCTCCGGGCAGCGACACTCAAGCGGCGCGAGTCTAGCATCGGCTCTGGGAGGACGCGGCGTTCGCGAGTCGGGTTCCCACGGGATAGCATTCGCCCCGAACCACCCCGGCCGGAGTGGCGGAATCGGCAGACGCGACGGTCTCAAACACCGTTGGGGGCAACCTCATCCGGGTTCAAGTCCCGGCTCCGGCACCAGCGTCCTGTACTACGTCGTGGATGGTTCGGAGCCCACCCGTAACAGATCAGTCGCCGTCGCGTCCCACCCGCGTCGGCACCGATTGGATGTGAGGCACCGTGCGTTCGACACTGCGAGCGATCACGATGGGCATCGTGGCGGCCATGCTGGTCGCGGCCACTGCCCTCGCCGACACGTGCTGCGCGAACCTCCCAGTCGGGCTCTCGCCTCGGTCGGCCAGATCAGGCGACACCGTTCGTCTCACCGGAATCGAGTGCCGGAATGGCGACAACAGCGGGCCACTGCCCCTGAACCTCAGCGCATTCTGGCTGGCTCCCGGCCGGCGGCCTGCCACAGATCCGGCAGATGTACCCGGCCTTGGCCTGCCGGCACCAGATCTCCCGCCCGTTGACAGGTGGCTTTCCTTCCTGAGC
>SCTE01000574.1 GCA_004298915.1 Chloroflexota bacterium
GTCGCCAAGTACATCACCCAGGACAAGATGTCCGCAGCAGCCGCCGCCGAGAAGTGGGCGGCCGATCACGAATCCGTGTGGAAGGCGTGGCTCCCGTAGGGGCCACCTGAGCCAGGACAACCAGAGCCGGCGACGGTCCCCGTCGCCGGCTCGATGATTCCCGGGGGCGAACGGGCCGCGCGTCCGCGCTGTTATCCACAATCGGCATGCGCTTTCCTGACATATCCACACGAACTGCGCATTCAGGCTTGACGCTGCGTTAATCGCACGCCCAAGATGTGCGCCGACGATGGCCCCGGGGCTGGACGACCCCCGACCGCGCGACTGCCCCCGACCCCGAAGCGTGCTTCGTGATTGGCGGCTACCTCGCAATGGCGGACCCGTCCGGTGACCAGCCGACGCCGAGAGTGCGCGACACCCGGTCACGCACCGGATACCTGGAGGAGAAGTTGATCACTACGCGCACCATGCCCCGCCTCATGGTTGGTGGGGCGATCCTCGCGATCGTCGTCGCCGCCTGCGGCGGTGGCGCATCAGCGGCGCCGACCACGGCTCCGACCACAGCAGCCACGGACACCCCGAGCACGGCCCCGACCGCCGACCCGATGCAGGCGCTTGTCGACGCCGCGAAGGCCGAGGGCAAGCTGACCACCATCGCCCTCCCGCACGACTGGTGCAACTACGGGGGCGTCATCGAGGGCTTCAAGGCCAAGTACCCCGGGATTGCCGTGAACGAACTCGCTCCTGACGCAGGGTCGGGCGACGAGATCGAGGCCATCAAGGCCAACCAGGGCAGCACCGGCGACGCCGCTCCTGACGTCATCGACGTCGGGCTCGCCTTCGGTCCGCAGGCCAAGGCCGACGGCCTGATCCAGGCCTACAAGGTCGCGACGTGGGACACGATCCCCGACAGCGCCAAGGATGCCGAGGGCTTCTGGTACGGCGACTACTACGGCGTGCTCTCGTTCGAAGTGAACAAGTCCGTCGTGACCAACGTCCCGGCCGACTGGGCCGACCTGCTCAAGCCTGATTACAAGAACCAGGTTGCGCTGCCGGGTGACCCCCGAGCCTCCAACCAGGCCATCCAGGCCGTGTTCGCCTCCGGCCTCGCCAACGGCGGCACGCTCGACAACGCCCAGCCAGGCCTCGACTTCTTCAAGAAGCTGAACGACGCGGGCAACTTCGTGCCCACGATCGCCCAGGCCGGGACCATCGACTCCGGCGCCACCCCGATCACCATTCGCTGGACCTACAACGCGCTCGCCCATCGCGACGCGGCGGCCGGCACGGTGGAGATCGATGTCCACGTTCCGACCAGCGGCCGCTTCGCGGGCGTCTACGTGCAGGCGATCAGCGCCTACGCGCCGCACCCGAACGCCGCCAAGCTCTGGATGGAGTACCTGTACAGCGACGAGGGCCAGAACCTCTGGCTGTCGGGCTACTGCCACCCGATCCGCTACGAGAACCTCGTGGCGACCAACGCCGTGCCTGCCGACCAGCTGGCCAAGCTGCCTGACGTCGCGGGGGCAGTCTTCCCGAGCATTGACCAGCTCAATGCCGCGAAGAAGCTCATCACCGAGGGTTGGGACGCAACCGTCGGCGCCGACGTCAAGTAGTTCGTAGACATAGGGGAGCCGATGTCCCAGACGTCGACTCCTGCACGACGACGCCCAACCTTCTCGTGGTTGGGCGTCGTCCCATTTCTGCTCTTCACGATCGCCTTCCTGATCCTGCCGATCTTCTTCCTCGTCGTGGGCAGCTTCCAGGACAGCCAGGGCAATCCGACACTCCAGAACTACCTCGACCTGACGACTGAGCAGCCCGCGACCGCGTACAAGAACAGCATCCAGTTGAGCCTCATCACGGCCGTCATCGGCGGGATCTTCGGCTTCCTGATCGCTGTCGCCGTCATCCTCGGGCGATTGCCGCGCGCGATCCGGTCTGCCGTGATGACGTTCTCGGGCGTTGCCTCGAACTTCGCCGGCGTGCCACTGGCGCTCGCGTTCGTCTTCACCGTCGGCCAGCTCGGCCTGGTGACGAAGTTGCTCGCCGATGTCTTCGGGTACCACCTCTGGCGGGACGACTTCTTCGGCGGCAGTTTCTCGCTCTACTCGATGCTCGGCCTGGTGCTGGTCTACTTGTACTTCCAGTTCCCGCTCATGGTGCTCATCGTGGCGCCGGCCATCGACGGCCTTCGGAAGGAGTGGCGCGAGGCGGCGGAGAACATGGGCGCGAGCTCATTCCAGTACTGGCGCCACGTCGCCCTGCCGATCCTCCTGCCGTCGCTCCTGGGCTCGATGATCCTGCTGTTCGGCAACGCGTTCGGGGCGCAGGCCACCGCGTACCAGCTGACCAGCGGCACCATCAATATCGTGCCGCTCGTGATCAGCGCCCAGATCCGGGGCGACGTGCTCCACAACCCGAACCTCGGGTATGCGCTCGCCATGGGCATGGTCCTGATCATGGCGGTCGTCATCCTGATCTACGGGCTGCTCCAGCGGCGCTCCGAGCGATGGCTGCGAGCATGAGCCGGTTCGGGGCCTGGTGGGCCTGGGCGATCTTCATCATCGCCGCCCTCTACATGCTCGTCCCGCTCGTGGCGACGTTCCAGTTCTCGCTGCAGCAGAACCCGACCGGCGAGGCCTATCGGTACATCTTCAATGACGTCAAGTTCTTCGCCGGCCTCGGCTATTCGTTCCTGGTGGCGGTCATCACCATCGTCATCAGCCTCCTGATCATCGTGCCGACGGCCTACTGGGTCCGGCTGAAGCTGCCGCGCCTCCGCCCGTTCATCGAGTTCATGACGCTCCTGCCGTTCGTGGTGCCGCCGATCATCCTGGTCTTCGGACTGATCCGGAGCTACGGCCGACCGCCCCTGGCCATCACGAGCCTGCCGCACGGAAGCGATGTCGTCCTCATCGGTGCGTACGTGGTCCTGTCGTTCCCGTACATGTACCGCGCCGTGGACGCCGGCCTCGCCTCGCTCGATGTCCGATCGCTCACGGAGGCGGCGCAGAGCATGGGCTCGGGCTGGCCGCGGATCCTGCTTCGGGTCATCTTCCCGAACCTGCGGGTGGCCATCCTGTCGGGCGCGTTCCTGACGCTGGCCATCGTCGTCGGCGAGTTCACGATTGCCAGCTACCTCGCCCCGTGGTCCTTCGCCCCGTACCTCTCGCAGCTCGGCGTCTTCAAGGCCTGGTCCGCGGCGGCCGTCTCGATCATCAGCTTCATGCTGACCTGGGCGGCCATGGGAATCCTCATCCTCGCGTCGCGCGGCAGCGCCGGACGCGTCCAGATCGCCGGCGCACGCTAGGGAGCCCAAGCCCATGTCCTTCCTCACGCTCACGAATATCCAGAAGTCGTTCGGCACGATGGTCGCCGTCGAGGACTTCAACCTGTCGGCGACCAAGGGCGAGTTCGTCAGCTTCCTCGGGCCGTCCGGCTGCGGCAAGACCACGACCCTGCGGATGATCGCGGGCTTCGAGACGCCGACCTCCGGAACGATCGTCCTCGATGGCGGCGACATCACCTATCGACCGCCGAACAAGCGGAACATCGGGATGGTCTTCCAGTCGTACGCACTCTTCCCGAACATGACGGTGGCCCAGAATGTCGGCTTCGGGCTGCGCGTCCGGAAGCGCCCCGCCGACCAGATCCAGAAGCGGGTCACGGAACTCCTCGAGCTCATCCACCTGCCTGACAAGGCCAACCAGTTCCCGTACCAGCTCTCGGGCGGGCAGCAACAGCGAGTCGCCCTCGCGCGAGCGTTGGCCTTCGAGCCCGAAGTGCTGCTCCTCGACGAGCCGCTGTCGGCGCTCGATGCCAAGATCCGCGTCTCGCTCCGCCAGGAGATCCGGGCGATCCAGCGCCAGCTCGGCATCACCACGGTTTACGTGACCCATGACCAGGAGGAGGCCCTCTCGCTCTCGGATCGGGTGGTGGTCATGAGCCGGGGGCGCGTCGAGCAGATCGGCACCCCGTTCGAGATCTACAACTTCCCGGCAACGCGGTTCGTGGCCTCGTTCGTGGGCCAGTTGAACGCCCTGCCGGCGACGGTCGTCGATGCGGGCAGCGGCCGCCTCACGGTCGGCGGCCAGGAGATCCGCGTCTCGGCCAGGATCGATGCTCCCGCCGGGTCGGCGATGTCGCTGGCCCTCCGCCCGGAAATGGTGTCCCTCGGCGAAGGACCGGAGGGCTCGAATCGGCTCGCCGGTACGGTGGCCGACGTCGACTTCCTCGGCGCGATCGTGCGGATGCGGATCCGGCTGGCTGACGCCGTGATCGTCGCGCTCGACGTGTTCAACGAGCCGACCCTCAAGCTGCCGGCCGTCGGATCGTCGATCACGATCTCGTTTCCAGCCGACGGGCCGCTGGTCATGGCACCCGGCAGCGAGGCGGGCTCCGGAACGAGCGCGGCCGCCTGAGCCCTCGCCGTCGGCCGTCCGACGGTTCGGCGACCACGTCCTTGCGCGACGTCGCCGGCCGGACCGCGGGGCGCCGTGGTCCGCTCGCGGGATCTGACCTTGCGATCTTCGACAAGGACGGGACCCTGATCGATTTCCACCTGATGTGGAGCGACTGGGTTCGCGCTCTCGCCGATGGCCTCACGGCCGCCCACGGCGAGCGCCTCGATGACGTGGTCTTCCCGATGATGGGCGTCGACCCGGACACCGGGCGGGTCTATCCGCATGGCGCGCTCGCGGCAACCCCGATGGCGAGGCTCCGATCGGCGCTCTCGACCGCCCTGCGAGCGCACGGTATCAAGCCCGGGGCCGTGGCCGAGATCGTGGCCGCGGCCTGGCACAGCCCCGACCCGGTCGAGCTGGCGCGGCCGATCACCGACCTGCGTGCCCTGTTCGAGGGGCTCCGCGCTTCCGGGACGCGGATCGCGATCGCGACCAGCGACGACCGCGAGCCAACCGAGCGCACCCTGGCGCACTTCGGCGTCAGCGACCTCGTCGAGGCCGTGGCCTGTGCGGATGATGGCCGTCCGGTCAAGCCGAGTCCCGACGCGGTCCACTGGATCTGCCGGACGCTGGGCGTCCCCGAGGCCCGGGTGGCCGTCATCGGCGATGCGCCAGCTGACCTCCGGATGGGCCGCGCCGCGGGAGCCGGCCTGGTCGTGGGGGTCCTGACCGGCGTCGGCGACCGCGCGGCGCTGGCCGGCCTCGCGGACCTGGTCGTGCCCTCGATTGCGGAGCTCGCACCCGACGCGTGACCCCTCGTCAGAGCGGGCGGCAGCCGGGCCGTTTCGAGGGACCGATCAGTACTCCCTTCCTATTGGGGAACGAGGGCCACCGGGCTACGGTTTCGAGGTGCACCTTTGCGTGGGCGCACCACGAATCGACAGGCGGTCGCGACGGCGCGACCGAATGGAGCGTTCTCGCGTCCCATGGCACCGAGCACTCGAGTTGAGCCGCAGGACGATCTGCTGACGCTGGCCGAGGCGGCCGCGATGGCCGACGTGCATCGCGACACGCTTCGAACGTGGTGTGCTCGCGGGAGGCTGGCCACCGTCCCCGGAAAGCGCGGCGGCGAACGACGCGTTCGCCGGGCCGATGTCGAACGGGTCATCCAGGCACGTTCCGCCCTGTCACCCGAGATCGCCCGGACGCGGCCCGTCAAGGACGATGCGGGCCGCTCCGAGCGCCCGGCCGATCGAGGCCGGCGCCGCACGGACCGCAAGGTCGCGTCGCCAACGACGCTCGGACCGGTGTCCGCTGGTACGGCTGCTGCGACAAGCCCCCCATCCGCCGATGACACGCTCCGGCGCCTCACGGTCGAGCTGTCGGGCCGGCACAACCTCGACGGGCTCTATGGGAAGGTCACGGCCGACGCGATCGCGCGGTTCGGGGCCGATCGCGCGGCGATCGGCCTGTGGATCGCCGGCACGAACCAGCCCATCGATGTCGTTGCCAGCCTCAACCTCCCGGACGACGCGCTCGCGATGTTCCGAGCGATGTCCCCGACGACCGCGTCGGCCGGCTTCGAGGCTCTGCGTACCGGCACGCTGCGTGTGGTCGCGGCCGACAGCGTTGACATCGCTCCCCGCATCCGTGATGTCTACCGACAGCTCGGGATCAGCACGGCGTGCTTCGTCCCGATCGTGTTCCAGAATGAACCGCTCGGCCTGCTCGTGATCTACCACGACCGGCCCCACGCCTGGACGCCGAAAGCGGTGGCTCAGGCCCGCGGCCTGGGCGACTCGGTTGCGACCGCCGTCGGCAACGCCCGGCTCGTCGAATCCGTACAGTCACTCGCCGCCCGCCTCCAGTCGGTACAGGACCTTGCGGCGCGGCTCAACGGCTTGACGGACGTCACGAAGATCGGCGAGGCGATCGTCGCCGAGGCCGGAACGTTGATCGCGTACGACACCATCCGGGTCTACCGGGTCGACCCCGTGGCCCGCTCCTGCGAGCCCATCGCCTTCCAGGGCACGTTCATGGGCACGGGCTCGCCCGCGCCGGAGACGCTCCGGGTGCCGATCGGGACGGGGCTCACCGGCTGGGTTGCCGAGCACAACCTCCCGCTCATGATCGGCGACGCGCAAGCCGACAGCCGGAGCGTCATTGTCGGCCGAACCGACGGCCCGGAATCGATGCTCGTGGTCCCGATGTCGTTCGAGGAGACCGTTCGCGGGGTGATCGTCCTGTCCAGGCTGGGCGTGGACCAGTTCACCGCCGACGACCAGACGACCCTCACGATCTTTGCCGGCTACGCCGCCCAGGCCATCGTCAATGCCGAGCGCCTCGAACAGCTCCACCTCCAGCAGGCCGAACTGGAGCACCAATTGACCGGCCAGCGCCGCCTGATGGCCGTGAACGAGCGGCTGCTGTCCACACTGGATGCC
>SCTE01000061.1 GCA_004298915.1 Chloroflexota bacterium
TTCCTCGGGGCCCTGCCGGAACACGCCGACGTCGGTCGAACCCTCGCGGGGCTCGAGGAGCGCGGCCGTCCGCGACCCGAGGGTCCCGTCGGCGAACAGCTTCAACCAGCCGACCCGCGCACGGCCTCCCGGGTCCTCCCCGAGGAGGGCGCCGCTGCGCAATCCGCGCTCGATCGCCCGTTCGAGGCTTTCGGGGCGGAGGCTCGCATGGACCCGGATCGGCAGCTCGCCGGCGTCGGCAAGTCGCCCGTAGGCCCCGAACGCGAGGAGCTCGACGTCCGGTGACACGTTGCCGGGATCGTGGACGCCGACCAGCCCCAGCTCGAGCATCTGCCGCCCGAAGCGCTGGAGCGTTCGGGCCAGCGTCGCCTCGTCCGGCGCGGGGACCCGGCCCATGATCAGGACACAGGCGTTCTCGAGGACGACCCCCTCCGGGCTCGCGTCCGGATTCCGCCGGATGATGCCGCCATCGGGATCGAGGCTCCGCCCGTCGATCCCAGCCTCGGCGAACGCGATTCCACTGCCCCAGACCGCGTGATGGTCGAACGACCAGAGCGCGACGCGACGTCCCGGGATCGCAGCGTCGAGATCCGCGGCCGACGGCCAGCGACCCCAGCGGCGCTGGTCCCATCCCCCACCCTGGAGCCACGCCCCCTCCGGCAGGGCCCGATCCGCTTCGACCAGCAGCGCAAGCCCTTCCTCGAGCGTCTGCGCCGTCGTGAGGTCCACGTGCTCGGTGGCGAGGGCGGCATCGAGGAAGTGGGCGTGCGCGTCGGTCAGGGCCGGGATGGCGATCTCGCCGGGCTCGAGCTCAAGGCGAACCGTGTGTGGGTCGGCGCGCGTCTCGAGGTCCACGGCGCTGCCGGCGAACGCGACCCGACCGTTACGGATGCCGATCGCTTCGACCCAGCCAAAGCCCGTCGGGCCGGCGAACGTCGCGATACGCCCGCTGACGAGCATGTCGAGGGGCATTTCAGGCCTCCGGATCCGGGCCGCGAAGCAGGCCGGCCAGGCCGGCGTGATCGAGACCGGCACCGAGGCCCAGGGCCAGCGCGATCCTCGCCTTCGGGCCGGTCAGGGTCCCGGGCAGCAGCGCGCCAGCCCGGACCCACGTTGCTCCACCGCCCGGAAACGCGTAGCCCGTGCCGGCCGCCCCGGCGGCGCATCGGGTGGCGAGGACGACCGGGACCCCCGTATCGATCAGGCGTCGTGCCGCGTCCAGCAGAGCCGCCGAGGTGTTGCCCGCGCCCGTGGCCTCCACCACGAGCCCGGCGACCCCGACGGTGGCGAGGGCGCCGATGATGGAGCCGTCCATCGCCACGTGCGCGGTGACGAGGCGCACGGGCTCGGCGGCCGTCGCCGTCCGGACGGTCCGCCGCGGGCCCCGTCGGCGCACGACCCTGATCGCGCCATCGTCAATGACCGCGAGCGGCCCGTCGTTGAGGCTCTGGAACGTGTCGAGCCTCGATGCATGGGTCTTCGTCACGTCGTCCGCGGCATGGATCGAGCCGGCCATGCAGACGACGACACCGGCGCCCCGGAAGTGAGCCGACGCCGCTGCCCGGATCGCGTTGCGCAGGTTCTCGGGACCGTCGTATTCCGGCTCGGATGCCGATCGCATCGCCCCGGTCACCACGACGGGCGTGGCGCCATCGAGGATCAGGTCCCACAGGAACGCCGTCTCCTCGAGGACATCGGTCCCCTGGACCACGACGACCCCGTCGATCGTCGGGTCGGCCTGGGCCGACCGGATCGTCGCCCCGATCTCGAACAGCCCGTCGAACGAGAAGTGGCTCGCCGGCGTTCGGCCGAAGTCGATGGCCCGCACCTCGGCGATCGCGTCGACGCCCGGTGTCTGGGCGAGGATCGCCGCGCCGTCCAGCGACGGCACGTTGCCGCCGAGCACGGGGTCCCGGCGCATGCTGATCGTGCCGCCCGTGAAGATGACCGCCACCGTGCTCATCGCGGGTTCGGCTCCCGGACCGGCGCATGTTCGGCGATCGACGCCATCTCGGCAATTTCTGCGATCTCGGCGGGGGCGGGACCCGGCGCGGCCGTCCGTGCGGTCTTGTCGAAGCGAGCGGGACCGCGGCGTGTGGCCAGCCGCCACAGGGCGCCGTTCACGGCGATCAGCCATATGAAGCTGAAGAGCGCCACGCGGACGGACCGAGCGAGTCGCTCGGGAACGCTGAGGGGCGCCCCCGAGGGCTGCGTCTCCCAGCGGAGGGCATCGAACGCGAGCACGCCACCGGCGAGGAGGTAGCTCCCGATGAGGGCCCCCGGGAAGCCCGGGTTCCGAAACGCGAGCGCCCCGCCGATCGCCCCGAGGATCAGTGGCGGGGCCGCCAGCTGGGCGCCGTACGCGGCGAAGTCCCAGCGCGCCCGGAACGGCAGCCGGGCGCTCCGGAGCACGCTCGGCGTGAAGGCGAGGAACCGCCGGATCGCGCCCTCGCTCCAGCGCAGCCGCTGTCGCCACAGCCCACGCCAGGCCGGGACGGGGGCCTCCCACGCCTCGAGCTCGAGGGCCCAGCCGACGGTGATGCCCCGTGCTGCGGCGAGGCGCGTGGACAGGTCGAGGTCCTCCGTGAGGCTGGCGGTCGGAATGCCGCCAATCGCGGACAGCACGTAGGTCCGGATGATGATCCCGTTGCCGCGAAACTCCGAGCACCCGCCCGATGCCCATCGGCCGCGCTGGATTTCGCCATCCTGGGTCTGCTCGTCGGCCTGGATCAGGCTCAACGCCGAGCGCTCGGCCTGCAGGGTGCGTCGCCGCGCGGTGAGCGCCGGGAGCCCCGCCGCCACGTAGCGCGCCGCGGTACTGAGGTAGGCAGGCCCGACGCGTGCGTCGGCATCGAGGACCGCGACGACGTCGAGCTCGCTGGCTTCCGGTCGCGCGCTGGCGAGGGCCGCTCCCTTGCCATCGACGGCGCCCGCCTCATCGCGACGGAGGACCGTGACGAGGTCGGCGATGCCCTGCGCCCGGGCCGCGGCCATGACCGCCGCGCCGGTTCCGTCGGTCGAGCGGTCGTCCACGATCACGATCGAGAACCGTGCCGACCCGTCGGGATTGCGGTGGTCCTGGGCGGCCAGGTCCGCGATCAGCGACGGCAGGACCGTCGCCTCGTTCCGGCCCGCGATCAGGACGAGGATCGTCGGCAGGGGTCCCGCCGGCGGATCGGCCGGGCCGAGGGTCAGCGGTGGACGGCGGCTCCCGACGAGGATCGGGATCAGGCCGACGACAAGGACGGCGGCGAAGATTCCGACGATCCAGACGGCCACGGTGTCGGCCGCGGCGACGAAGCCGGCGGCGACGCCCCCGACGAGCACGCTCGCCGCGATCATCCGCCAGCGGGGCGGCGTCTCGATCCCGGGATCCTCGGCGGATCGGTGCGCCGCGCGGCCGAATTCCGTCCCCGCCCCGCCTCCGGCCGGCACCGTGTCCTCAGGCATCGCCCTCGGGCTCCATAGCCGGGGGTGTGTCGAGTTCGTCGGTCCGCCGGACGACACCGATAGGATCGACCGCGTGGCTCGGGATCATGGTCCCGGCCGTCGCGAGCTCCTCGGCCGGCATCAGGTGGCCGCGCCGGGTGATCGACAGGATCCCGAACAGGAAGATGAGGCCCGCCACGATGAGCAGCACCTCGGTCGTCCCGATGAGGTCAGAGATCGGCCCGACGATGATGATCGGCAGGAAGCTCCCGACCGAGACAAGCATGTTGAGGACCCCGAACACCCGGCCCCGAACCTCCTCGGGCAGGTCCTCCTGGAGCTGCGTCTGGCTGGAGATGGCGACGATCCCGTAGGCGATGCCGGCCAGGAAGGCCATGACGATCACGACGGCGATCAGGGTCGTGACGGCGCCGACGTCGCTGCTCCCGGGCGTCACGCGGGCCAATGCCCGGCTCACCGGACCGGCCACCGTGAGCATTGCAAGGAGCGTGCCGAGGGCAATCAACCCGCCCTCGATCGCCCGCCTGCGGGGCACGTAGCGCCCGTAGGCATTGAGGAGCAGGACGCCCATGACGATCCCCGTGCCGAGCGGCAGCACGACCAGGATCAGGTCCTGCGTCCCGAGCCCGAGGGTCGCCTGGGCGAACTTGGGCCCGAGCACGCCGATCACGCCGACGAGCGAGGCCGCGATCCCGAGGTAGATGAGCGACCAGCTGATGGCCCGGTTCGAACGGATGTAGGCCGCCCCCTCGGACAGCTGCGAGAGCGTCCCCTGGACGGCCTCGCCGGCCTCGTGGACCGGATCCGACTTCTCGCGCGTGTCCGGCGAGGGCGGATTCGACGGGAGCGTGGCGCAGAAGATCGCGGAGATCCCGTACAGGACCGCGACGACCAGGATCACCGGCGCCGGACCGCCGGCCACCTTCACGATCAACGGGCCGAGCAGCGCATAGCCGAGGGCAAAGGCCCCGTTGAGCGTGAGCGTGAACAGGCCGTTGGCACTGACCAGCTGGTGGCGGGGCACGAGGTACGGGATCATCGCCGCCTCGGCGGGCGCGAAGAACACCGTCAGCGACGAGACGACCACGTTGAGGATCAGGATCAGCGTCACGTCGCCGTTCACGGCCCAGATCGCGACCAGGACGATCGCTCGCAGGACGTTCGTCGCGACGAGGACGAGCCGACGGTCCAGCCGATCGACGTAGACGCCCGCCAGCGCCGAGAACAGGACCGCCGGGACCAGGAAAGTCAGGAACAGCAGCGAGACGACCGACGACAGGTTGGTCGAATCGAGGACTACCACCGTCAGGCCGTACAGGACCATGTTCGACCCGACCTGCGTCGCCAGCTGGGACAGCCACAGGAGCAGGAAGGGTCGGTTCTCGAGGACGGCCGCGGTGCCGGTCCCGCCGGTCGCTGCCGGCGGCTCAGCCGTCACGCCGAGCGTGCCTTGTCGGGACGGGCCGCTTCGGACATCGCGGCGTCACCACGCTCGATGAAGGCGGCGAGTCGCGACTCCACGGTCCGTCGGGTCAGGAGCACATGCCGACCGCAGGACCGGCAGCGCAGCCCGATGTCGGCCCCCAGGCGATCGACCAGCCAGGTGCTGGCGCCACAGGCATGGGGACGTCGAAGCTCGATGACATCGCCGAGGAACAGCTCGAGAACGGGTCGGTCAGGCATCGCCGGGAGGGTATCAGAGGCTCGGCTGACCATGGACCGGGCTCAGGTCGCGGGTCGTGGCCGGTATCGCGACGATGTCGAGCGGGGTCACCGAGATCGTGAGGTCCGGGAACGCCACGTCGAGCTGGGCGATGATCCCGCCGGTCCGGGTCAGCGAGCCGGTGAGGATCTGGGGGCTGCCGATGGCCCGGATCTCGAAGGACGCGCCGAGTGCCGAGTTCTCGACCGACAGGGCGCCGATCGGGCCGGCCACCACGCTCCCCGGCACGATCCGGACGCCGTCAATGGCCACGGCCTCGGCACCGGCGTTATGGAGCTCGTTGAGGAAGTCTTCGACGCCCTGGCCATCGATCTGGCCGCTGACACGGACGGAGATCCCCGAGCCGGTCACGGCCCGCAGGCCGGCCCAGGCCTGGATCCGATCGAGGTCCTCGCGCAGTTGCCCGGCGGCGCTCTGGCCACGCGCCCGGGCATCGGCGAGGGTCGCGAGCTGCTGCTCGAGGCTGGCCACCTCGCCGCGCAGCTCCTCGTTCTGGGTGTTGAGGTTGGCGACGAGGAGCGTCAGGTCCTGGGCGGTCTGGTTGGCGAGGCCGGCGTTCGCCGCCTGGCTCCGGATCTGGGCGATGACGAGCACGCCCAGGATGAACGCGACCAGCGCGATCGAGAGGCGGTTGCGCGTGCGATCCATGATCAGGAGCCCACCGGCTCGACGCGCATGTATCGGCCGCTGACCGTGCCGGCATAGGCCGGGACCGTGATCGAGTCGAGCTCGGCGAACGACAGCCGGAGGCCCGACGGGCTGACCCGATCCTTGACGTACTCCACGAACGATGCGGCGGAGGTGATCCTGGCGTACAGCTCGGCCGGGCCGATCGCCCGGATCTCGTAGGCCGGCGCCAGGTACGCACTGTTGACGAGGATTGAGTTGCCGATGTCGAGGATCGCCGT
>SCTE01000006.1 GCA_004298915.1 Chloroflexota bacterium
CGCCCGCCAGCCTAGGGACATGTTGCAAATCCTCCAAGACTCGCGCTGGTTGATGACCGGTTCGGACCCTCGACCCGCATCTCCTCAACAGCGCCGAGTTGCAAGGTATTGGTCGAACTGAAGATTCGACCAACCAAGGGAATAAACAGCGGATGTGCATAGACGACGCGTACCCGAACTCTTATGGACCAGGTCGAATCACCATTGTCGCGCTTGCAGTAGGCCACCCCAGTTCCTGTACCGGACTGAGCCCACGTTGCGCAACCCGAGAGAGCCCCAGATCCGCTCACGATGTTGGCCGGCTGAATCCCCGGAATGTATTGAGGCAGGTTGACGGTCTTGAGCCTCGTGTAGACCAGCTCGGCGTTACTCCCTGCAGCGGCACACGTACCCGCGACCGAGATGTCTGGGGTGGGCAGGGTGGATGCGTAGCGGGCGGCCTCTCGGGTTGCGTTGGTCAATCCGTTCTGCCCGGCGAGGAGGAACCCCAGCTGAATGATCCCGAATACGACAAGAAGGAAGAGCGGGATGACCAGCGCGAACTCCGGGAGGGCTTGACCCTCCTCTCGGCTCGACTGAGCTGATCGAAGTTCGTTCACGACACGCACGCCGCAGAGGAGAGGTTCGGGATCGGCTGTAGAGGATTGTCTACGCGCAGATCGCTGCTGACCGTGATGCGAAAAGCGCCGTCCATCGCGCCGTCGAGACCATCGATGATCCCTCCGATGATCGGCACGATGAGCGGGTGGTCATATTCGGCGGTGACGGTCACTCGCACAGCACTCGCCCCGGCTGCGTCTACGTAGGGGGCATAGCAGACCTGCGTTCCCGGCCCAACTTGCCCAGACGAAAATGGGGCCACGTACTTGGAGAGCGATGTCTGCAGAAAGGCACGAGTCAAGGTCGCGCTGGCAGAGGCTGTGCCATTCGTGTTGGCAACCAAAGCGGAGCCGTAGCGAGCAACATCGCGAACCGCGTTGGTGAGGCCGACCTGAGCGTTGTACAGATAGGTGAACTGGACGATGCCCAAGAGGAGCAATAGCAGAGGTACAGCGACAAGGGCAAATTCCGCCAGCGCCTGGCCTGGTTGAAGCCGCGGACTACCGCGGGACCTCCGTCGCCCTCCACGCACCACCGATAGAGCCCCCTGTTTTCTCCGAAGGTCCGCCCTCGCCTCACGAAGTATGAGGGCATCACCTTTCACGTGACCTTTCACCTTCGCCCTGGGCAGGACGATCGACTCCAGGCCGAAGGACCTTGGTCTCAGTGTGAGAACCGAACTCGCTCAGGCACGGTTGGCCCATGAGATCGACCGCCGTGCTGCTCCTCTGGGCAATGGTCGCATGGACCGCGACATCGTTCGGTTCGTTCATGTTCCATACCGTCGACGTCGGGGCCGTTGTTGGCGCGCTCGTCCTGATTGCTGGAGCCACGCGAATTCGCAGTGCTCGCCGCGTTGGACGCGTGCCGGAGTACGACGCAGCCTTGTCAACGCTCGATGGGTAGCAAGGCCGGACGCACATCGGCCACCCGCCGCCACGCCGGCCTGCGTGCCAAGCGACTCGCCTCGTCCGCGCTGTGGGCCTACGCCCTCTGGTATCTCGGCTCGATGATCTCGGCATTCCTCGGGATGCCGGACCTCCTCGGCCCGATCCTCGGGGTTTCGGGTGGGCTCATCGTGGGCATCGACCCGAAGCACCTGCTCTGGCCCGCCACGCCGCGCCCGGGCTGGACGCCCGCCTGACCGAACCTCAGGGTTCGCCGGCCGACGATGCTTCGGCCGGTAGCACCAGGGTGAACGCTGCACCCTGCCCGGGCGCCGAAGGCTCGAGTTCAAGCGACCCGTTCATCGTTCGCGTGAGTTCGCGCGCCACGTAGAGGCCGATCCCCGTCCCTTCCGGATGGTCCGGTGACGTGCCGCGCGCATAGCGCTCGAAGACGGCCCCCTGTAGTTCCTCCGGAACACCGGGCCCGGAATCCGCGATCGTCAGCCGCGCATGCGCTGCGGCTGAC
>SCTE01000062.1 GCA_004298915.1 Chloroflexota bacterium
GGCCTTGCCACGCGGCGCGCGCCCGTGAGCGTCCTCGCCGACGTCCTCGGCGCCCAGGCCATCGGCGAGCTGCTGGATCTCGCCGAGGCAGCCGCGGGCTGGGCCACGATCGAATTGCGCGACGCCGAGGGCCGCCATGTGGCCGGCCGGTCCATCGAAAGCGACGCGGCGGGTCATCCCATCACCTTCGAGGGCCGAAGCGTGGGGGCGGTCGTCGGATCGGCCGAGGCGAAACCGGAACTCCTCGCGCTTGTGGCGCGGGCGTTCGAACTCGCCCTGACCGGTACGCGCGACCAGGCCGAACGAAATCGCGTGATGAGCGAGCTCACCATCGGCCGGCGGATCCAGCTGGCGCTTCTCCCTCGGCGTTTTCCGGACATCGACGGCTGGACGTTCGGGGCGCACTACGAGGCGGCCCGGGAGATCGGTGGCGACCTGTATGACGCCTTTCCTGTTCGTGGCAGGGCCGATCGGTTCGCGCTGGTGATCGCCGACGTGACGGGCAAGGGCATTCCCGCCGCGCTCCTCATGGCCGACGTCCGGGCGCTCCTCCATGCCGCGGTTGACAACACCGAAGCCCCCGCCGAGGCGCTCCGTCGGGTCAACCGGATCCTCGTCGAGGAGCGATCGACGTCCTTGTTCGTGACGGCGGCGCTGCTCATCGTGGATGCTGCATCCGGTGCGACCCGGTTCGCGTCGGCGGGCCACGAGCCGCCGATCCTCGCACGACGCAATGGCGATCTCGAGGCCCTCGAGGCCGCAGGTCCGATCCTGGGTGCATTCATCGACGCCTCGTTCGAGGAGCAGGTCACCGAACTCGCACCCGGCGATGCCCTGGTCCTGTACACCGATGGCGTGACCGAAACTCGCGATGCGGCGCGCGGATTCCTGGGCGAGGCGCGGCTTCGGGACAGCATCACCTCAGCGTGCGGACGCCCGGCTGCGGAGATCGTCGCCGAAGTCATGCGCGGAGTCCGGGGGTTTCGGGGCGAGGCAGAGCCGTTCGATGACCTGACGCTCCTGGCGGTGAGCCGGACGCTGGACGGCCCATCGCGCGTCGCCCCCGGTCTGCAGCCGATCTGACGACGGGCCCACTGCCCGTGGTCGTCGTCCTCGACTCGCCGGCCTTCGCCGACAAGTCGCCAGCGACTCGGGAGCCGACCCGGCGGTTGCCTACGCTGCGGTTGCCGACCCGGCGGTTGCCTACCCCGCGGTTGCCGACCCGGCACCCACCTTCACCGCGCTCGCCGACCCGGCGCTCGCCGACCCGGCGGTTGCCGACCCGGCGGTTGCCGACCCGACGGTTGCCGACCCGGCGCTCGCGCGGCGCCAGGCAAACAGGCGCGTGGCCCGCACATCGCACCAGATCAGGCCTGGTGCGCCTGGCGGATCACCCGCCGCCTCGATCGCCCGCACCCAACCGATGGACGACCCACCAAACATCGCTGCGAACAGCTCCGGGTACCGCGTCACGAGGTGCCGATTCGCGCGCGTCGCCCGTACGACCCAGCATCCGGCGATGGCGTGTGGTTCCTCGCCCCAGATCGATGCGGCAAGCGCATCCGCCTCCGCGAGCTTTCGATTCGTCGATCGGACGGCGGCACCGACATTGCCGATCGTGTTCCACGCCTCGACGAGGATGAGTCGACGGCGTCGATCATCGCGAAGGCCGACGTCCACCGAGTGGCGCGGGTTGTCCGGCCGCGTCGGCAGCTCGAACGACGTGCGGTAACCGGCCCTCCGGGCCAGGCGAAGGATCAGCTCCTGAATCGCGAGGTGACCGGCATCCCCTGGCTCCTCGAGTCGGTCACGTTGCAGCTCCACGATCAACGGCCGATCAACCGCGAGCCCGAGTCGTTGCCAGGTGTCGAGTGTCAGGCTGGCGCCCGCACCTCGCTCGGCGGCCGAGACGGTGGACCGCGCAACCCCGACGAGATCACCGACCTGGCGCTGGGTCAATCGCCGCCGTCGCCGCGCCGTGGCGAGCTGGCCGCCGAGCCGTGCCGCCTGCTCCTGGCTCCGGCGCCGGGCGTCGATCGCGAGCTCTCCGCGCTTGCGCTTGACCATGTCGGCTGCATGGTCACATCGAGCGCATGCCTGCCGCTCAACCGCGGACCACCGAAGTCGGACGGGCCTCGATGGACGGTTCCGAGGTTGGCGCCTGCGCGCGCCGCTGCTCAGCTACCTCGGATTGGCGGTGAACCGATGGAGATCGGACTCCGTGGTCGGGTCGGTGATGCCTTGTTGCGCATCGCTGTGCTCAGCGTGTCCATGCACGCGACACGACAGCGAGGAAGGCCGGGCCCGGCCTGCGACGTATGCGTGCCGACGGGCCTCGAGCCGCCCGCGCCCTCGCGCGACGGGCCTCGAGCCGCCCTCGCGCCTCGCGCCCGCGCCCCGGCCTCGCCCCGCGCCCGCGCCGCCACCGCCGCGCATGACGCCGCGGCCCGCGCCGCCCTTGCCCCTCGCCCCCACGCCGAGCCCTTCGCGCGGTCGGTCAGGATCAGTTGTCGTAGCCGAGGCGCGGGCGTCCCATCGCGGTTCGCCAGTATTCGTTGAAGGCGAAGAGGAGCCGGTCGTTCCGAGGGTAGACGCCCGACCGGTAGGCCCGTGACGCCACGCCACGCTGGGCACGCTCGCAGACCGCCCAATCCTGGCGGCTGATCAGGTCCCACAGCTCCACGACGGGCTCGGGGTCGAAGCCGGGTGCCTCGATAGCCTCGGGCCGGAAGAGGAACTCGGACGTCACGGTGGTGTGGCCGGGCCCACGGGCCTCGAGCCGGTGGGTCATCACGGCGTCGGGATGGAAGTTGACGATGAGGTTCGGGAACTGATGGGCGCCGAAATAGAGGCGGTAGTCCGTGTCGCGCAGGCCCGGAAACTTCGGCAGGGTCGATGCACCTGTCCTCGAGAAGCTCGAAGCGCCTCCGCGCATCCAGTTGCCGCCGTCCGGAGCCTCGCCGTCCCAGACCTCGCCCAGCCGGTAGAGCGGGACGAGCTGGACGAGTTCCGGGTGAATGGTCGGGCAGTGGAGGCATTCGTCGAAGTTCTCGACGATGATCTTCCAGTTCGCCTCGACCTCGTAAACGATCCGTCGCGCCATCCGCAGGTCGGCGAGCCGGTAGCGCTCGAAATCGCTGATCGATTCGGTGCTGGCCCTGAGCGCTTCGGCGAGCGGCGCGACATCCGCGTTGAGCGAGACGAAGACGAACCCGCCGTACTCCTCGAGCGCGATGCGATGGAGCGGGTAGTCTGCCCGCTCGAACGCCTCGTCCTCGTGGACGTTGGGCGTCCCGATGAGCCGGCCGTCGAGATCGTAGGACCAGGCGTGATACGGGCACTTGATGGCCTTGCC
>SCTE01000007.1 GCA_004298915.1 Chloroflexota bacterium
CGCCCGGGTCCACGAGACCCGTGGTCGTCCCATCGGCGAACGTGATGTCGTGCGGGATCGCCCCGTTGTTGGTGAGCTTGATCTCGTAGGTTCCGGCCTTCGGCACCGTCAGGGCGGCAGGCTCGAACATGAGATCCACGGCGTTCACTTCGAGCGTGCCGAGGACATCGCCAGCGGCCACCTGGCCGTCCGTTGCCGCGGGCGAGGCACCGGCGCCGTTGGCGCCGCCGGGTGTGTAGGTCCACATGGGCATGTGGCCGGCGGGTGCGCACGCGGCGAACACGAGCGCCGCTGTGGCAAGGAACCCGAGCTGTCGCGTTGGCTTCATGGTGCTGACTCCTTGGTCACTCGAGGACCGCTGGCGCGGTGCTGGCGGGCCTGGCTAAACACATACCGGGACGGTCCGAATATCGCGCACGGCGGCCGCTCTCCGGATGGGCCGTTCGGCCCGTCAATCCAGTCCTGACGTCCCGACGTCGGGGTCCTGTAGTGCGGCGTGCGGCACCCTATTCGATGGCAAGCGTTGACCGGCCGGCGATGGCGATCCGGCCCATTCCATCGGCCATCTCGTTCCGGGCAAGGTCCGCCAGGGTCGCGGCGGCCAGCTCCCGGCGCATGGCGACGTTCGCCGTATCGAACGCGATGTGGACGGCGCAGCGGGCGCTGGCCCGACACGCACCGCCCCGGATCACACATCGCGGGAGTGTGCCGCGATCCTCGGAGGCGTCGACGATGCGCAGCAGGCTGACCTGGCTGGCCGGGACCGCGAGCCGGTAACCACCGGATCGGCCGGTCGTGCCGATTGCGATCCCGGCGCGGACGAGGTCCCTCAGGACGTGGGCGAGGAAGGCCTGGGGAATGTCCATCCGCGCCGCGAGCTCGCGCGCCGGCACGGGACGGCCGTCATCGAGGATCGCGAGGGCCAGCGCCGCTCGTACCGCGTAATCGCCCCGGTGGGACAGCTCGATGCGCATGGCGCGATCCTGCCGCCACGTGGGTCTGCCTCGATAGGGCCGAATGGCACCTCCGGTCGCTCCGTGGTTTTCGGGCCGGCCCCTCGGCGTCCAAGGTTCGGTGGCGTCTGGGCCGTGACGTACGCGGACGTCGTTCACGAGGCGTCGCTCGCGATCTGATCGACGTGGCTCATCAAGGCGAGCCTGTCCGCGCTCGGCCGGGCAGCGAATTCGACGGAAGTCGAGGACCGCCACGCTCAACTGGAGCCGTATGGATCAACCAGCTCGATCAGGGCATTGCCATCGTCCCCGCCCGGGGCGTGGCGGTCGCCGACGATCACGGGCTGTAGCCCGTCAACTCGACGTAGGCCTGGCCATCGACTGGAACGCCGTTCCGCGTTGCCGACACGATCTGCGATCCCTCCCAGTACACGACGCCCGTCGTGGCCCGCGTGTCGAGTTCCTGGTTCGCGACGGTCGGCGTGAGGTCGATGACCAGGCCCTCGCCCGGAATGTGGACCGTCCAACCGGCCGGGTAGGTGGCCCCGGTCGCGGGGCTCGTCCAGTTTCGGGCGGGATCGGCGATCACCTCGAACTCGGTCCGGTCGAGGTGTGTGGCGTGACCGGATCCATCGACAAGGGTCCCGTAGACCAGCGGGGTCGATCCGTCGGCGGCACGAACGAGCGAGATCGTCAGGTCCGTGCCGTCATCGAGATTCACCGCGAACCAGTCCCAGCCGCCACCGCCGACGGAGATGAAGTCGCCCCATTGGTGATCGAACCAGGCAATGCCGTGGACCGTCGATCGCGCGGCACCCACGCCGAGCGTCCCGGTCGCGGCCATCGCGGTCCGCGAGTAGTAGTACGAGCCGCCCGCCGGCCCGAAGTCGATCCACCCGTCGTGATCGTGGAAGGTCGGTGGCTTCGTCGCCACGAGCGCGATGTCCAGACTTGTCCCGTCGTCGAGCGTCGCGTGGAGTTGATCGGGGCCGGTCGCGTTGGACATCGACCACGTCGGGCTCGCCGTGGAGCCGTGGTTCGGCGGCCCGCCCTGGATTGCCAGGCTGAATGCACCGACGTTGGCAGGTGATTGATCGACTTGTGGGCCGACCTCAGATCGCTGCGCGAAGACGAACGTCTTCGCCGTTTCGTCGGTAACCGCGACGTGCGAGGCCCAGGTCACGGGAAACGAACCCCGCTCCGCTCGGAAGATCACGAACTCGAAGCCCCAGCGGCCCCCGACATCGTCGGCCAGGTGGCCCGTGTAGTACCACCACTCGGTGAGTCGATCGTGGGCCCGGTCAGCGGGCGGGAAGACAATGGGCTGCGGGTCCGGCAGGGCGATCGGACGCGGACTGGCTGTCGGGATCACCGGCGCGCTGGACGTCGGGTTGGCGAGGATCGGGCCGGAGCAGGCGGCGACCAGCGCGGCAAGGATGACCAGGCTCCCGAACCGCCTCATGCCACGACCTCGTGCTCGGCGATGTCGGGAAGGCGCCTGGCAAGGGCCGCGGGCAGCCACCAGTTCCAGTGCCCGAGCAGGCGCATCGTGGCCGGGACGAGGAGGGCGCGGACGATGGTGGCATCGAGGGCCACCGCGATCGCGATACCCAGGCCGAGGGCCTTGATGAGGACGATGTCGGCAAAGGCAAACGAGCTCGCCACGAGGACCACGATCAGGGCCGCCGAGGTGACGATCCGCCCGCTCCGCTCGAGGCCGTGGGCCACGGCGGCACGGTTGTCCCCGGTCCGATCCCAGGTCTCGCGCATGCGGGTGAGCAGGAACACCTCGTAGTCCATCGACAACCCGAACAGGACGCAGAACAGGATGACCGGCTGGGTCGTCTCGACGAATCCGAGGGGTTGGGTGCCGAGCAGCGCGGACAGATTGCCGTCCTGGAAGATCCAGACGAGTGCCCCGAACGAGGCGGTGATCGACAGCGTGTTCATGGCGAGGGCCTTGAGCGGCAGGATCACCGATCGCAGGAGGAGGAACAGGACGAGATAGGTGGTCAGCAGGATGAACAGGGCGGTGCGCGGAAAGTCCGCCGCGACACCAGCCACGACGTCCTCGACATCGGCCGCTCCGCCTCCGATAAGGACCGTCAGGCCTGCCGGTGCGGCCAGCGGCCCGGCGCCGGAGCGAAGGTCCCTGACGAGGTTCCGGCCTGGTTCCTCGTTCGGCCCGTAGGGCGTGAAGATCGTGATCGCGGTCAGGCTGCCCCGCGTCGACCCGGCCAGCGCTTCCTGGACGAACCGATCCGGCGGTCCGGACGGCGTGGCGTACATCAGCTGGTACTGGGCGAGCGTGAGCCGCGGGTCGAGGTCCACGAGGCTCTGGACCCGCACGATCCGAGGGTCCGTTTCCAGCTCGCGCGTGTAGGCGTAGACCCTCGCCAGGTTCGCGGGTTCGGTCACCGGGCCATCGGTTCGGACCGCCAGGACGATCGGCGCGAACGGCCCGGGCCCGAACGCCGAGACCAGTTGATCGAACGCGACGCGGGAGGGCACGGATGGCGGCAGGATCGACGCGTCGGGCGCGTTGAATCGCACGTGCAGGAACGGCGTGCCGAGGAGCAGCAGCACGCCGAGCGTCGGCACGAGGACCCGGATCGGCCGATCCATCACGCGGTTGGCGAGGCGCGCCCACGGTCCGTCCGTCCCGCCGACGGTCCCGATCTTCCGGACCCGGAATGAATCGATTCGGTGGCCGGCAATGGTCAGGAGCGCGGGCAGGAGCGTCAGCGCCGCGAGGACCGCGAAGCCGACCACGATGGCCCCGGCGATGCCAACGGACCGAAGGATCATGAACTCGAACAGGATCAGGCCCAGAAGTCCCAGGAGCACGGTCAGGCCCGAGAAGAAAACCGCGCGCCCGGCCGTGGCCATCGTCGCGCCGACGGCATCGTGGACCGCCTCGGGACCCCCTCCGCGCGCGGCCAGCTCCTCCCGGAACCGGCTCGTCATCAAGAGCGAGTAGTCGACGCCGAGCCCGAGGCCCAGGAGGGTGGCCAGGTTCAGCACGAAGATGCTCATCGGCGTGAGGCCGGCCACGACGAAGATCAGCGCGAGGGCGCTGACCACGGCGGCGCCACCGATCGCGAGCGGCAGCGAGGCCGCCACGACCGACCCGAACACGATCAGCAGGGCGAGGGCCGCCAGCGGGAGCGAGATGATCTCGCTCCGTCGGAGGTCGGATTCCGATACCTCCTGGACGTCGCCGTAGAACGCGGCGCCGCCCGCGAGCCCGACATCGAGCCCATCGGGATGGACCAGCGCGGCCCGGATCCCGGGCAGGGCGAGTGGCGAATCGTCGGCCGGCAGGTCCACGTAGACCAGGTCGTAGGCGGTATGCCCATCGGCCGACACCTGGGTCGTGGCCAGGCTGTGCGAGACGATGCCCAGGACGTGAGGCGCACCGGAAACCCCGGCGACCGCCAGTGCCGCCGCCGTCTCGAACGCGGGTTCGCCGGCCCGGAGCGTGCTGGAGTGGAGGACCACGGCAACGGCCGCCTCGGGCAGCCCGATCTCGTCATGGAGCAGTTGCTTCGAACGCGCCGATTCGAGGTCGTCGCGGATGAACCCACCCGATCGGAGCGCGCCGCTGGTCTGGACAGCGAGTGGGACCGCGGCCGCGAGGACCACGACCCAGGCACCGACGACCCACCAGCGCCGATGCGCGGCCCACCGCCCGAGCCGCTCGAACGCGCTCACCCGGCCGTCCGTGGCACGTTCACCGAACGAAGTTGGGCTCGGCGGTGCCGGCCGGCCGAGGGCCGCTCATGGACGCTCGTGGCAGCTCGCGAGGATGCGCCGCGCGCGACGAAGCAGCTGATCGCGGATGGGGGAGGGCACATCGCGCGGACCATCGTAGCCGTGGCCTCGCGTGCTAGCATTTCGCCGTCGTCCGCCAGCCGCTCGAGGGCCTCGTGGAGCTCTTCACCCTCGCATTCACGCATCCAGTCGAACTCGGCGCCTCGGTGACCATCGTCGCGTTGATGATCTTCATCATGGTCCGCTCCGCGCTGTCCGCCGATGGCGGTGCGAGCTGGACGCGGCGGATCACCGGGCCCAACGGCAAGTTCCTGTTCGGGGCACTGTTCGTGGCCTGGGCCGTGATCTTCGGGGTCGGGTTGCAGCTGGTCCCCCACGAAGGTGCCAACTCCCCGTACGGCGGCATCGGCCTGATCGCGATGTTCACGGGGTTCTTCGTGATGATGGGCTTCCTCTGGAGCGTCATCGGGGAGTAGATCGCGGGCCAGTGCGTGCCCGCACCGCCCTGAGATTTTGGCCCCTTCCCAGCGGAAACCCCGTGCCCTAGCGTTGCGCCGGTGAAATCCAGACCGGCGTTCCTCGCCCCGATCGCGATCGTCCTCCTGAGCCTTGGCCTGCCCCTGGCTCAAGTCCTC
>SCTE01000063.1 GCA_004298915.1 Chloroflexota bacterium
CGTCCATCTCGCCGAGCTGTTGCGGGTTCCGGTGATCGCGGCATGGCGACGCGGTGACGTGATCTCGAACGATCATCCGCTCTACCTCGGAATGACCGGGTATGGTGCCCCGGCAACGGTTCGCGAGCGACTCGAGCGGGCGGATGCGATGCTCGTCATCGGCTGCCGTCTGAACGAGATCACCTCATACGGTTGGTCGATTCCGGGCCCCTCGACGAGATGGGCGCACGTCGACGTCGCGCCCGACCGGCCCGCGCCCGACCTGCCGGCGGCGACGATCCGGGTCGAATCCGATGCGAAGCTATTCCTGCGCGCGGCCGTGGCGCGCCTGGAGCGCGCCGGCGTGCTCGACGCGGCCAGTACCGACGCGCGCGTCGCGCGGAACACGGCGGACCGGGTCGCCTGGGAGGCGTCCACCGTGATCGATGGGCATCCGTGGGCCGGACCGGGCATTCACCCGGGTCGGGTCGTGACGACCCTGCGATCCATCCTCCCCGAGGACGCGATCCTGACGACCGACGCGGGCAGCTTCGGGAGCTGGGTTGCCCGCGGGTTCCGCTTCCGCCGCCCCGGGACGTTCCTCGGCCCGACGTCGGGCGCGATGGGCTACGGCCTGCCCGCCGCGATTGCCGCGGGTCTCGTCCATCGCGATCGACCGGTCGTCGCCGTGGTCGGGGACGGGGGACTCGGCATGACCGTCGCCGAGCTCGAGACGGCGGTCCGGCATGGGCTGCGAACCGTGGTCCTGTGCTTCGACAATGAGCAGTACGGCATGATCCGAACGTATCAGGACCGTCGCGACGAGGGGTCTGCCGCCGGTACGGACCTGGGACCCGTGGACTGGGCGTCCGTTGCTCGCGGATTCGGTGCGAACGGCATCCGGGTCGATTCGGACGGGGCCTTCGGCCCGGCCCTCCAGAAGGCCCTGCTTGCTGATCGGCCGACCGTCATCCACCTCGTGATGGATCGGCGATGGACCGGGGTGGACGCCCGGCCCTGACCGGACGGCCGGGTCGCCCGGAACCGGGTCGCGGCGGGTGCCCCACTTGCTAGCATGCTCGGATCGAGCGGGCAGGGGAGTTGCCGGTGAGTGAGCGTCCCGACCCATACGCGATCCTCGGCGTGTCGCCGGATGCCACGCCGTCCACGATCCGCAAGGCGTATCACGAGCGCGCCCGCGCGAGCCATCCCGACCTGATCGGCGATTCCGGATTGGCCATGATGCGCAGCCTCAATCTCGCCTGGGACACGCTCCGCGATCCGGTTCGCCGCGCGGCCTACGACACGTCACGCCGCCTCGCGGGTCCGGGCGGGCGCACGCAGCCGCGCCGGCCGGCGTGGACCGGTGCCGCCGGCCG
>SCTE01000064.1 GCA_004298915.1 Chloroflexota bacterium
GGCTCGGGCAAGCACAACAACTGGTCGATGGCCACGGATACCGGCGAGAACCTGCTCGACCCGGGCAACGACCCCGATGCCAACGCCCAGTTCCTCGCCTTCCTGCTCGCGGTCATCCGTGGCGTCAACGTCCACGCCGACCTGATCCGGGCCTCGATCGCCGATGCCGGCAACGACCATCGGCTCGGGGCCAACGAGGCACCGCCGGCGATCGTCTCGATCTTCCTCGGCTCGCAGCTCGAGGACGTCATCACCCGGCTCGAGAAGGGTCCCGCCTCGGGATCGAAGAAGGGCGGCCAGGTCGAGCTGGGGGTCACCTCGCTGCCGGTCCTGTCGAAGGACGCGACCGACCGCAACCGGACCTCGCCGTTCGCGTTCACCGGCAACAAGTTCGAGTTCCGGGCGGTCGGCTCCTCCGCCCCGATCTACTGGCCCCAGACGGTCCTCAACACCGCCGTCGCCGATTCGATGGCAATGCTCGCGGACGACCTCGAGAAGCTCGAGCCCGGTGACTTCGACGGGCTCACCCTGCTGTTGTCGGCGATCGTCAAGGGCAACAAGCAGGTCCTGTTCGAGGGCAACAACTACTCCGAGGAATGGCACGCCGAGGCCGCGAAGCGCGGGCTGCCGAACAACCGATCGACCGTCGATGCCCTGCCGGCCCTCGCGACCGACAAGGCCAAGGCCGTCTTCAGCAGGCTCGGCGTGCTGTCCGAGCGCGAGCTCGCGTCGCGGGTGGACATCTACTGGGAGCGCTACGTCAAGGTCGGCGTGATCGAGGCGCGCTGTGCCATCGACATCGCCCAGACGATGATCCTGCCGGCCGCGATCCGGTACCTGGGCGAGCTGGGCGGTGCCACGTCGTCCAAGGGCGCGACGGCCGTTGCCAGGCGCGTCGCCGGCCTCGCCGACGGGCTCGTCGACGCGGTCGAGGCCCTCGAGGCGGCCCTCCACAAGGCCCACGGCGCCAGGTCGATCCAGGCCGAGGCCAAGGTGGTCGTGGACAAGGTCATCCCGGCCCAGAACGCCCTGCGGGAGGTGGCCGACGAGCTCGAGACGGTGGTGGCCGACGACCTCTGGCCGCTGCCGAAGTACCGCGAACTGCTCTTCCAGTACTAGGAGGAGCGGCGGTGGCGACCCTGATCGAACCCGGCGCGGACCACGATGAGGCGCTCGACGCACGCGCGCTGATCGCCGATGCGGAGGCACGCGGCATCCGGTTCGTGCAGCTCCAGTTCACGGACATCATCGGCTCGGTCAAGGCCGTGACCATCCCGATCCACCAGCTCGGTGGATCGATACAGCACGGCACCTGGTTCGACGGGTCGTCGATCGAGGGGTTCACCCGGATCGCCGAGAGCGACCAGTACCTCATGCCGGACATGGCGACGTTCGCCGAGATCCCGTGGCAACGGGGTTCCGGGCCGCGCGGCACGGCGCGGGTCATCTGCGACGTCTTCACGCCGCGTGGGGAGCCGTTCGTGGGCGACCCCCGCTGGGTCCTGCGCCGGCAGGTCGAGCGCGCCAGGAAGCTCGGGTACGTCGTGAACATGGGCCCGGAGCTCGAGTTCTTCCTGCTCCGGCGCGGCGAGGACGGGAGCATCGAGCCGCTCCCGCATGACCAGGCCGGGTACTTCGACTACTCGACCGACCTCGCGCAGGAAGTCCGCCAGGACATGGTCGATGCCCTCGAGGCGTTCGGCATCCGGGTGGAGGCCGCCCATCACGAAGTGGCCGCCGGCCAGCACGAGATCGACTTCGAGTATGCCGACGCGCTGCAGACCGCCGACAACGCGATCACCTTCAAGTTCACCCTCAAGGCGATCGCCCAGCAGCACGGGCTGTACGCGACGTTCATGCCGAAGCCGATCCACGGGATCAATGGGTCCGGCATGCACACCCACCAGAGCCTGTACTCGATCGCCGATTCGGTAAACGCGTTCGCGGATCCCGATGCCCCGTACGGGCTCTCGGAGCTCGCGAAGTCGTACATGGCCGGGATCCTCGCCCACGCCCGGGGCATGAGCGCGGTCCTGGCACCGCTGGTCAATTCCTACAAGCGGCTCGTACCGGGCTACGAGGCCCCGACCTACATCACCTGGGGCCGGACGAATCGGTCCGCGTTGATCCGCGTGCCGATGATCTCGCCCGGTCGGTCCATCGAGGCGACCCGTGCCGAGGTCCGCTGCCCGGACCCTTCCTCGAACACGTACCTCGCGTTCGCAGCGATGATCGCCGCGGGACTCGATGGCGTCGAGCAGGGGATGACCCTGTCCGCGCCGGTCGAGGAATCGCTGTTCGAGATGGATGCGGCCACGATCGCATCCAAGGCCATCCGCGAGCTGCCGGGCACGCTCGGCGAGGCCCTCGAGGAGCTGGAACGCGACGACGTCATCCGCGAGGCACTCGGCGAACACGTCTTCGGCCACTTCGTCGAGGCCAAGCGGGCCGAGTGGGATGACTATCGGACCCAGGTCTCGGACTGGGAGGTCGAGCGCTACCTGGATCAGTTCTAGGGCCGAACCGCGCCGGGGGCGTGGGGGCGCGAGGACCGGGGCGCGAGAGCTGAGGCGCGAGGGCCGGGGCGCGGCTGGCGCGGGGCCCGATGCAGGGGGTGCGGGGCGGCGACGGGGGCCGCCGTCCCGCTCCTAGCCCTCTTCAGCCGGAGGCGCACATCCGGCACGGGTCCGCCCTTCCCAGGCCAGCCGTTCCCAGGCCCGCCCTTGCGGTATTCCAAGAAGGCGTATGAGGGCCCATCTTGTCGCGACAGGGCTGCGCATGAGCCCAGTTCATTCCAAGAGGGCATTTCCGGGCCAGAACGAGGGTTTCCTCGCCCGCATACGGCCCAGGATCGTCTTCCTCGGCGCGAAATCCTGAGGTAATGGCTGTCGGTAATTCTTCTTGGTATGAGACCTCGAGTTCTCGCGGCAGCCCAGCGACGCTGTTCCAACGCGCGCGACCGGACCAGTTCCTGACGGCTTGGTCTGCGCCGCCCTCGAGCCCGCCTGATGCCACCGCGCGCGCGCCGCGCTTCGCGAACACGGGTAGCGTCCAGAAGGCGGGCGCTCTACCTCGCGGGCCGGATCGGGACCGGGCTTCGCGAGAGTCGGCTCGCCCTGTCGATGACCCAGGCCCAGGCTGCGGCGCGGGCAGGCATTTCGCAAGGATTCTGGAGTCGCCTCGAACTCGGCCGCTGCACGGTGGCCTCGCTGGAGACCCTTGCGGCAGCAGCGGCGGCCGTCGATACCGAACTCGCGGCTTTTCTCCAGGCGCTGCCCGGCGCGGACATGCCGCGAGACATCGAGCATCTTCGACGCCAGGAACTCGTGATCAGGCTTGCCGCAGCGGGCGGCTGGCGTGCTCGCGCCGAGCGACCCATCGACCCTGATGCCTCTCGCTCGAGGAGCATCGATGTCTACCTTGCGCGCGATGGAGATCGAGAGGTCGCCGTCGTCGAGGTCATCGACCTGGTTACCGACGTCGGCGCTGTCTTCCGGGGCCTCGAGGACAAGGTCGCGTCCGTGCGCCGGGAACTTGTCGCGCGATACAACGGTGGCCCTCCAAATCGAGTGGCCGGACTCCTCGTTATTCGGGGCACAGTACGAAATCGCACCCTGATCGCTTCACTGGCGCTCATGTTCACGACTCGATTTCCGACGTCGGGTAAGGCACTGGCTTCGCGCCCTCTCGGATCCGGACATCGCGATGCCGGCGGCGGATGGCTTCCTATGGAGCAGCGTCCGCGGTGACCGATTGTTTGCCGCACGCTTGGACGCCGGCTAGCGCAGTCCGACGCGCCGGCTTCACTGCGCCGGGTGGTCGGCCCACCGCTATGCTCCGCAGGTGCCCGACGAGTTGATGCCACCGACGCCGGCGGAGATTCGACCGGAACGGACGCTGTGGCTGCTTTCCATCGCCCACGCCGTGAACCACGCGCAGGCGGTGATCCTGCCGCTGATCTTCCTCGCGGTCATCAACGAATTCCATGTTGGGGTGGAGTCGATCACGTTCGTCGCCGCGGCCGGGGCGATCGCATCGGGCCTCGTGCAGGCGAGCTTTGCCTACCTGACCCGGCACGTGCCGCGGCGCTGGCTGATGGGGATCGGCGGGATGCTGTTCGGCCTCGGGTTCGCCGCCCAGGCGGCAGCGCCGACCTTCGGGGCGTTCGCGGCCACGAGCATCGTGTCGCGGATCGGTGGGGCGCCGCAGCATCCCGTCGGCAACGGGCTCCTGGCCGAGCAATTCCCGCCCGAGCGCCGGGGCTTCGCGATCAGCGCCCACATCTCGGGTGGGAACGTGGGCACGGTCGTGGTGGCGCTGACCGGCCCGTTCCTGCTGGCGGCGGTCGGTTGGCGCGGGGTCTCGATCATCTTCGGGCTCCCCGCCGCCCTGATTGCCGTGGCCATCGTGCGCTGGGTCGTGGAGCACGGGACGGATCGCGCGGCGGCGCGCGCCGAGGGGTCGGTCATCCAGGCGCTCGGCCAGATCCGGCGACTGCCGACGATCCGGCGGGTCTATCTCGCGTCGGTGCTGGGCGGCGGCGGACGCGGGCTCGGCGTTGCGAACCTGTTCGCCCTGATCTACCTCACGAAGGTGCTCGGCCTGCCGGAATCGACGACCAACCTCATGTACGGCGGCCTCATCGTGCTATCCGTGCCGATGCCGCTGCTCGCCGGCTGGCTGTCCGATCGTCTCGGACGCCGCCCGGTCATCGTGGGCGCCTACATCGGCGGCGCGATCGGGTTCCTGGTGTTCATCACGGTCGGGTCATCGATGGTCGGGCTGTGGGTCGGGCTCGTGATCATGGGCCTGTTCTCGTTTGCCGAGAGCCCGCAGCTCCAGGCGCTCCTCGCCGACGCGGCGCCAGCCGGGATCCGCGACACGACGTTCGCGATCTACTTCACCCTCGCCTTCGGCGTCGGATCGATGTGGACGGCGCTCTACGGCGCGATCATCGGCATCGCCGGCGAGGCCAGCGGGTTGCCCATCGTGTTCTGGTTGATGACCCTCTCATTCATCGCGGCGGCCATCGTCATGTACCCGGTCCGGGACGTCCCGAGACACGCCGCGTCGGCCTCGATTGCTCCGGTCGTCGCCGAGTAGCCAGGTCTCGCCGGCCAGTCTGTGGATCGGCTGGTATCATCCGCGGGCCCTGTCAAACGGGCTCCCTCGGTCGGGGCGTGGCGCAGCTTGGTAGCGCGCATCGTTCGGGACGATGAGGTCGGAGGTTCAAATCCTCTCGCCCCGACCAGTGTCCTCTCTCGGGACATCGTGGACACGTGTCTCACGTCATCGTGGACAAGGGTAGGCACGACTGATAGTCGCGGCCGGGATCGAGGATGAGCTCCGGGAGGAGCGCGCCGCCCTGGCTCGCGACTCGGACGCAGTCGTTGACGATCCGGAGCTTGACCAGCTCACCGATATGCGCCCGACCAGCCCGATAGCCGGAGGCGACTCAGGTAGCGGACGGTGACATTGCCCGCCATACTCACCCGATCCTGGCGGACCTGGAGGTGGCCGCCGGCCCGGTCGTGCCCGATCGGCTCGAAGTCACGGCCCGGGCCACGTGGCACCACCATCGGTCGACCGAAAGAACCGGGTCTGGTCATCGACGATGGCCACGAGGTTCGGATCACTCGGATGGACGGCCACGGTCACCCCGATCGTCGTGAGGGCGGTCGCGGTCCACGTCCGCCCACGGTCGGTCGATCGGCTCACGCCGGTGGTCGTGCCGGCGTACAGGACCGCGCCATCGGCACTCGCCGCAAGGCTCGCCACCTGGCCTGTCGGCTGGCCAAGCGCTGTCCACGTGCGCCCGCCGTCGGCACTCTCCGACAGGCCAGTGGAGCCGACGGCGAGGAGGACGGTCGTTCCGTTCTCGACGAAGGCGGTCAGGGCACCCCAATCTCCGGGCTGGCGCAGCTCCCAGGTTCGACCCTTGTCGGTCGTCTCGAAGAGACCGTTTCCGACCGCAAACGCCCACGCGTGCGACGCATCCGCGGGATCGGCGACGAACGCGTGAAGATCAAGGCCGGGCAGGTCATTGGGCACGTTCTGCCAGGTCAGACCTCGATCGACGGTCTCCATGTAGATGTTGTGGCCGGCGATCTGAAAGAAGTCGCCGGCCGGCGGAACCACGTTCATCGCGTCGGTGTCGCGGAGTGAGGTGCCCTGCCAGCTGCGCCCGCCGTCGGTCGTCTCGAGGAGTCCACCGTGGTGCCCGAAGTAGAGGTGCTGTGGATCGGCCGGATCGAAAGCCAGCGAGTGGACATCTTGCGTGCCCAGCGTGGACCAGGCCGTGGCTTCGCCGACGGCGGGGCGGCCACCGCTGTTGAGGACGATCGCGAGCGCGATCACGGCGATGGCGCCGACCGCCGTGCCGCCAACAAGAAGCGCCTGCCACGGACGACGTGGCGATGGTGCTGGCTGATGGCGGGCAGACCCGTGACGTTTCTTGGACACGCGGTGTGCTCCTCTCGTGGTCCCCTGATGCGACTCGACTCGCTGCGGCATCTGATCGCGCTCGATGGGCCCGGCCAGGCCTAATTGGCGTCGGTCAGCTTGGTCGCGATCGGCCGACTCTCGGCGACCTCGAACGCCACGTTGATCGCCGTGCCGGTCGTCATGTGCTCGCGCAGATGCCCGGCGTTGAACCCGCCGTCCGTCAGGTCGAGCGGGCCGACGCCGAACACGAGTTCGGCGCCCGCATCGGTGCGGAGGGTGAAGCTGTTGACCTGCGTGATCGACGGTTGATCGACGGCGATCACGATCCCTGTGGCGCGGCCGGTCGAAGGCGCGACGGCGTCAAAGGCGGCCGTCAGCTCGTCCTTGGCGACCGCCCCCTCAAACTTCGCGGTGACCTTGCCGGAGCCGTCGACGACGAAGATCCACGGCTCCGTCCGCAGGCCCCAGGCATCGGTCCAGACTGCGGCCTGGAGTTGACCGTCGGCCAATTCCGGCTGCAGGCGTCCATCTGCGAAGACCATCTTGTACGGCTCCACATTGATGAACGTGAGCGTCGGATAGTCCGCGGCGACCGCCTTCACGTTGTCGAGCATCGGCCCGCAGATGGCGGTCTGGCAGAACGCGGGCGTGGCGAAGACGAGCACGAACGGCTCCTTCGCGGAGAGCGCGTCGGCGACCGACGTTTGGTAGAAGGCGGGGTTCGGCGCCGTATCCGTCGAGACTTTGGCCAGGTCCCCACCGACATCGGCCGCGGTCGGCGTGTCGACCGAAATCGCCGGAGCACCGATCGCGGGCGTCGAGCCGGCCGCCGCGACGTCGAAGTCGGCTCGGACCTGCTCACTCCGGCCGTCCGGGAACGAGGCCGTGAAGCGCACGCCCCACCGCCCGGCCGTGGGGAACTCGACGTCAGCCGCGTACAGGCCCTTCTGGCCCTCGATCGCCCACAGGAACCTCGCGTCGCTCGTGAAGGCGACCTGATCGGGTGCCGCAGCGACGTCGTACCACTCGAGCGCAACGGGCACGTCGGGCGCTGCGACCACGTTGTTGGCGCGATCGGTCAGCGAGAACAGGAAGCGGTTCTTGCCGGCCAGGATCTCCGATGACACGAAGATCGGCAGGATCTGCGGTGCGCCAGCCGCCCCCGACGCCGGTGGCGCTGTCGCAGCCGATGCGGGCGGCGATGCCGCCGATCCCCCACCACAGGCGGCCAAGGCAATCGACGCGAGCGCGAGGGTCAGGACGAGACGACGCAAGAGAGTTCCTCCGTTCGACAGGGAGACAGCGGCCAGTTTGGAATCGGAGTGCGTGGTAGAACGCATTGCGCGGCTCAGTCCTCGTCCTCGCCGCGGAGCACCTCGAGTCCCTCGCGCACGAGCAGCACGGCGATGCCGAGCGCGGCGACCGGGTCGGCCCACCACCAACCCAGAAGCGCGTTGAGGGCAAGGCCCGCGAGGGTCACGATCGAGAGGTACCAGCAGGCATAGGTCTGCTGGGCGTCGGCCACGAGCGCGCGGCTGTCGAGCGCCTCGCCCGTCCGTCGCTTGGCACGCGCGAGCCACAGCATCACGGCGATCGAGAGCGCGGTGAGCGCGATGCCAACCGGGCTTGCGTGCGGTTCTTCCAGGTTGATCAGCGAGCGCACGGCCTCAAAGGCGACGTAGGCGGCCAGCAGGAGGAACGCGACGCCAACGAGGCGCTCGGCTCGTTCCTCAGTTCGCTCGACTGCCTCCTCGTCGAGGTTGCCACGTGCTTCGGCCGACAGACGCCAGATCAGCACGCCACCGGAGATCGTCTCCACGAAGCTGTCGACGCCGAACCCGATGAGCGCGATGCTCCCCGCGGCGATCCCGGCGCCGACCGCGATCAGTCCCTCGGCGATGTTCCAGCCGACGGTCAGGTACTCGAGCCGGAGTCCACGGGTGAGGAGTCCCGCCCGCGCCGTGGCGGTCACAGCTGTGCCTGCTCGGCGCGTGCTTCCCAGAGGACGTGCTCGGGTGTCTCGAGCTGGAACGTCGAGTGCTTCACGTCGAAGTCCTCGGACAAGCAGATCCCGAGGTGGTCGAGGATGTCGCCGGACTTCGCGTCCTCAGCGAGGACCACGTGGGCACTGACGACGTTCATCCCGCTCGTGATCGTCCAGGCGTGGAGGTCGTGCACATCGACGACTCCCGGGGCTTCGAGGATGTGGCCCCGGACATCATCCAGGTTGATCCCCTTCGGTGTCGCTTCGAGGAGGATGTCCAGGGCCTCCCGAAGCAGCTTCCAGGTTCGCGGAAGGATCAGGATGCCAATCGCTGCCGACGCGATCGCATCCGCCTGGACCCAGCCGGTCAGGCTGATCACGACGGCGGCGACGATCACGGCGACCGAGCCCAACAGGTCGCCCAGGACCTCCAGGTACGCGCCGCGCATGTTGAGGCTCGCACCCTGGGCGTCGCGGAGCAGGTAGAGCGACACGCCGTTGGCAGCGAGGCCGACGACCGCCACGGCCAGCATCAGACCGGACGCCACGTCGGGTGGCTCACTGAGGCGCCGCCAGGCCTCATACAGGACGAAGGCCGCGACCCCGAACAGGAGGATGGCGTTGCCGACCGCCGCAAAGATCTCGAGGCGCAGGTACCCGAAGGTTCGCTCGCTCGTTGCCGGCCGACCGGCGATCCAGATGGCCGCCAGGGCGAAGCCGATCCCGAAGACGTCCGTGAACACATGGCCGGCGTCGGCGAGCAGTGCCAGGCTGTTCGACAGCAACCCGCCGATGACCTCGAAGAAGAAGATCCCGAGGGTCAGGCAGAAGACCACGACGAGCCGCTTGCGGTGGCCGGCGGCGGCCGAGTGGACGTGCGGCATCAGGCGACCGACTCGGCGATGTGCGTCGACGCGTCAAGGACCAGGTGCCGAAGATGGTCGTCGACCAGGCGGTAGTAGGCCATCCGGCCGACCTTGCGCCGCTCGACCGCGCCCCGCTCCCGCAGGAACCGGAGCTGGTGCGAGAGCGCCGACACGCTCATCCCCAGGACGAGAGCGATGTCGCACACGCAGAGGTCCTGCTCGGTGATTGCGAGCAGGTGGACGATCCGGGCGCGGGAGGGATCCGCGAGGGTCGCGAATAGATCGCCGACGGCCCGCGCCCCGTCAGCGCCCAGCGACCGCCCCAGCAGCGGTGCGATCGCTTCCGGGTGGAGGCACTCGGTCGAACACGCGTCGGCGTCGATTTCCGAGGCGAATACTTGAGCCATTGCTCAAGTATACTGATCTGCCCGATCGATGGGCGATCAGCTGAGCTCCAGGCTAGGGACGATGAGCCATCCCTCCGCCCGCCCGCTGTAGATGAGCTCGAGCCCGCTCATTGGACACCCGCGGGTTGACGGCGCGGACGTACCCGGCGGGAAAAACCGGGCGTCGGTGTGGATCAGACCAGCTCGTCGTCATAACCTAAGGGTTGCGCAGGCTGGCTCCGGTTCCTAGTCGGCCGATAGGGCCATGCTCGCGGTTCGGACGGACAGGCCGCTCTCGGGCCTGGCCCGCGCACGCCTGGACGGCCACGATCCTACGGGTGCGGCGGCGGCGTCCGTGGGGGCGTCGGCACAGCTGTCGGCGCTGGGGTGGGCACAGGGGCGGGCGGCGTCCGTCGGGGCGTCGGCACAGCTGTCGGCGCTGGGGTGGGCACAGGGGCGGGCGGCGTCGGCACCGACGTGGTGGGTTTCGGCGTCGGTGCTGACGAGGCAGCCGGAGACGGCAACGGGCCAGGCGGGGTTGTCGCATGCGTCGAGGACGAGCCCGGGAAGGCAGTCGCCGCACTCGTGCTGCCGGCGCCTCCCGAAGAGGATGGCTCCGGGGTGGACGACGCGCCGGGAGCGAGCCTCGGCGGGGGCGTCGGCAACCGCGCGACAGGGCCCTGCGGCACGGTGTCAAAGGGCAGTTCGGCGACCGGCGGACGCGAGGATTCTGCAAGAGTAGCGACCCCGACCACGAGTACGGCCCCCAGGAGCACCACTCCGGCGCGCCCCTGCGGCGACCGAGCGGCCCTGCTGATCCGGGGCGCCACCTCAAGCCGCGCCTTCTCCGCAAGGCCCCGGCCCATCGGCGCCCGTGTCGGGTCGCCGAGGGCGTATGACGTGGCGGATGCGTAGACCAGCGCAGTCCAGCCGAGCAAACCTGCCAGCATCAGGCCTGAGAGCGAGAACGCCGAGGTGAGCAGGACGAGCCCCAAGGTGACCACCGAGACCGCGCCAAGCACGGTTTCCACCCAGACGAGACGGACCTCGCGGATGGCCAAAGTGACCCCGCGGAACTTCGGGGTGCGCAGGAATACGGCGCGCTCCTGGACCAATGCCTTCACGCACGCGAGCGCAATGACCCAGGACAGCGACATGTTCACCCGCAGCGCCGCGAGCGCGAGCGCTGGACCGGCCGACATCGTGGTGCCCAAGGCCCAGAGGTACCGGACGAGGTTAAGCGCGATGAACACGATGGGCAGCACAAGGCCGAGGCCGGTGAGCCGCTGGACAACGAACGGGCGCCCTGCGATCGCGCCGATTGCGGCAACAAACACGAAGATGGCGAAACCGAACGTGAGCGCGTCGTTGAACCACCACAGCCCGCCCATCAGGTTGTCGTACCGCTGGCCCAGCGTCAGTTGAGAGCGTGGCGACGCGAGGACGCGCCAATGACGGCGGAGGATCTGGATCCCCCCGAAAGCCCAGCGGTACCGCTGCTTCCGAAGGCTCTCGTAGGTGAGGGGCATGATCCCCTTGCCGTAGGCACGCGGCAGGTACACGGGGCGGTAGCCACGGTCCAGGATGCGAATGCTGATCTCCGCGTCCTCCGTGATGATCCGCTCGTGCCAGCCGCCGACGTCCTCGAGGGCGGAACGCCGGATGAGGCCCATCGTGCCCGCGAAGATGATCGCCCTGCGCCGGGCTCGGCTGACCATGCCGACCTTGAAGAAGTAGCCGAACCCCACGTAGCACGCCCGGTAGAAGCCTGAGTCCTCCCAGGCC
>SCTE01000065.1 GCA_004298915.1 Chloroflexota bacterium
GATGGGGCTTCCTGGCCCTCCGCGATTTCGACCAGGAGTGGGCGATGGCAACCGATCCCGACCTGTGGCGAGCCCTCGGCGGTCTCGACCGACGGACGCGGGCCGCGCTGGTGATGACGACGCTTGACGGTTACACCCAGGTAGAGGTGGCCGATGTCTTCGGCGTGCCGCGCGGAACGGTCGCCAGCTGGCTGTCGCGCGGTCGCGTGCGACTTCGCGCCGAACTCGAGTCGCACCGATGACCGACGACTTCGATCCGCATCTGCGGGACCGGCTCGATCGGCTGGCCGCGGCCGTGCCGCTGGCGCCGGCCGGCCCGACTGTCAACGTGCGCACCCAACGACCCGGGGTTCGCAGCCGCGGCCACTTCGGAGCGCTTGCCACGGTGACGCTGCTCCTGATCGTCGTGGCGGGATCGGGACTGCTCGGAGGTGGCCGCGGCGTTGGTGGCCGCGAGGCGGTCGGGTCCACGACCGATGGCGCCTTCAGCCTGACGATTCGTTCGCCCACCGACCACTATCTCGCCAGGGACGCGATCGATGTGGCCGCGAGCCTCGAGTACGTTCGTGACGGCTCGATCGTCGTTGCGACGGCAGCCGATGTCGTCGGTTTCGGGGTCGAGCAGATCGGAGGCCCGCACCGAGTCGACCCCGTGACTCGCCAGAGTTGCCGCCAGTCCTCCTTCCAGGGTGGGAAGCCCGAGCCGTATCCGTACGTCAAGTCCGGCGGCTTCTCGCCGGAGATGCCCGACGCGGAATTCATCAAGGCCTACCTCAACGTGTCGGGAAACAAGCCGGACCCGACCCTCCGCCTTCCCGCGGGAACGTGGAGCATCTTCGCCGTCACCGACCTGGCCGAGGGTGACTGCGGCGGGACGGTGCGCCACCAACTCAAGGCTGCGATCACGGTCGTTGTGGACGACGCCGACGTTGCGGTCGCGAGCCCCCCGGCGAGCCTCGACACCGCTGCGCCGAGCTCACCCCCGCCCCAGAGACCCGATCGGACGTTTCCGGGGGTATGCCCTGCCATCGTCGTATCCATCAATCAGTGCGCCGGCTTTGCGGCGTGGGCAGTCGGTCGGTCCGGCCTCGCCCCGGGGCAGGTGCAACGCATCGAGATGACCCTGGGTCCGTGTCCGGGCGCTACTTCCTGCCCCGCCGGTGGTGTCGGATACGTGGTCGACGTTCACCTCGTGGCCGACACGGGCGCGTCATCCGACCAACTCGTGAATTGCACGCGGATGCCAGGGTCGCTCGGAGGCATCAACTATCTCTGCGACGTATTGACCAACGGAGATGGCGAGGCTCTCCAGTACCCGAACCTTCTAACCCCGATATCGGGCGGCTACGACGACGTCCCTTGCGCGGGAACGGCGCCCGAGAACCCATGCGCAACCCCACTCCCGACGATCGAGCCATCGGCGCTCTCCGTATCAACGCCGCTCACGATTAGTTCGGTCGAGGTCCCGATCGACCATGTCGGTGCCTATTCGATCGACCTCGGCGAGGCGGCGCTTCCGAACGGCATCCTCACGGCTGCGTCTGCAGCTGTGACCTCGTCGCCGACCGACCCGCTCGTGTCGTACGACGGGTACGCACTGGTCATCACGAGCCTGGACGGTGGTCCACCCTTCGAGAACTACTACGCCCATGGCTGGCGGCCGGGCGTAGAGCATGTGAAGGTGATCCTGAACTTCACGGTCCTGTCCTTCCAGCCCGGCGCTACCGTGACGGTCGCGAACGTAGATGTTCACTAGATAGGCGGGCCTGGCATTCGGGCGCTCCGGAAGGCGGCTTCGATCTCGCAGACCATTTTCGTGGTAATGAGATGTGACGACCCAGCCTGGGATCGCGGAGGACGGGGCACGATGAATCGAACCAGCGTCATTCTGGTCGCCCTCGCCCTTGCGGCATCGGCTTGCTCGAGCCCGGTCCAGCCGACGCCGACGGCACTGCCCTCCCCAGACACGTCGACGGACGAAACCCCGGCCACGACGCTCGATGCGCAGCCGGTGTCGGCCACAGGTTCAGACGCCCTGTTCACCGTGACCGTATCCATCCCGAGTGCGCAGGTCACGGCGACGACCGCCATCGAGCCCGTCGCTCGGGTCGGGTACGTCGGGCCGCTGGCCTCGGTCGACGTCCATCACGGGGCGCCGCTCGTGTACTGGTCGATTCACGAGCTCGGTGGTCAGCGCGCGATGATCGGAGGAGTCGACACGGTCTGCCTCCAATCGACCCTCGTCGCAGGTCAGATCGCCAAGCAGGAGTTCGCGAAGTCGGGCGGGATCAGCGAGGACCCGCGCACGGGATTCGACCTTGCCTGGTTCCGCCAGCCGCTCCTCCGCCTTCCCGCCGGACGATGGTCGATCAGCGCGACGTTCGACGGAACCCTCGGCGGTTGCGGTGGAGAGCGCCATCAGGTGAGCGCGGCCGTCGAGGTCGATGTCGTGGGTCAATGAGCGCGGGCAGGTCTGTGCGGAGAGCACCCCGCTCGGGCGGCGCAGGGGAGAGGCCCGGGCAGGACCGGGACTCGACGCCTCCGAGATTCGGAAGCTTGAACTGCCCGGCGTCGAGTGCATGGACGTGCCACGTTCCATCCCGTGCCGCAAGGTCACCCGGCCCGCGGTCGGGAGCCGTCAGGAAGCCTCCACTGAGTCGTTGCACGCTCGGATTGGATCCGGGACGGCGTTCCTGGTCCCGGTTCGGCGCTTCGGGGCCGGCTTCGCGACGCGTCCTGTGCCTGCGGTGTCCATGCAGCCGACATGTGGATCCACAAGCGGGCATTTGGGCCGGCACGCGCCCGACACGCGCCCGGCATTGGCCGGCGCGCGAGCCGGCACACGGGCCCGGCGGGCAGGACGCCCCCCCGGCCGAGCCGCAACCGATGGGCAGCGGCGCGCGCGGGCCACGCTTCCCTCCGGCCCGCTTGTCCCCAAAGCCGCGCGAGGCAAGGCCCAGCCTCGCGGTCGACCAGTGAGTTTCGAGCGCCGGGAGCGAAGGCCCTCCCGTAGGATGGGCTGATGCCGACGACGCTCCGCCTCACGCGATCCGGGCCATCCGACGTGGTGGCGCGCGTGACCCTCGCGCGTCCCGAGGCCCACAACGCGTTCGATGCGAGCGTGATCGCCGAGCTCGCCGGGGCATTCGCCGCCCTCGCCCGAGAGGACGCTACGACACTGCGCGCGGTCGTGCTGGCCGGCGATGGACCGTCGTTCTGCGCCGGCGCCGATATCGCATGGATGCGGGCCGCCATGCAACTCGATGTCGAGGGCAACGAACAGGATGCGATGGCCATGGCCGACATGTTCGAGATCATCGACACCTGCCCGGTGCCCGTGATCGCGCGGGTCCACGGGGCGGCGCTCGGCGGCGGCATGGGGCTGTGCGCGGTTGCGGACCTGGTGATCGCCGAATCCGGCGCGAAGTTCGGGTTCACCGAGACGCGTCTGGGGATCCTGCCCGCGGTGATCGCGCCGTTCGTGATCGCCAAGATCGGCGAATCGCACGCCCGGGCGCTCTTCCCGGGCGGGCGTCGGTTCGATGCCCTGCGGGCGCAGCGGATCGGGCTCGTCCACGAGGTCGTCGAAGGCGACGAGGCCCTCGATGCAGCCGTGGATACCGCCATCGCCGACATCCTGGCATCGGGCCCGACGGCGGCACGCGCGGCGAAGGCGATCGTCCGCGAGGTTCGTGGGCTCGGTCACGGCTCCTCGAAGTGGCACACCGCGCGGGTCATCGCCCGCCAGCGCACGAGCCCCGAGGCGCAGGAGGGCTTCGGCGCCTTCACCGAGAAGCGCCGTCCAGCGTGGGATGCATCGAGCGACGATCGATGACCCGCTCGGCGCGGGACCTTCCGTACTGGCTGGAGATGGCCGAGGCCCTCGCGTGGGCCGACATGGTCGCGGCGCTCGCCGATGTGGGTCACCCGCTCGGAGCCCAGGTCACCAGGTCAAGTGACGGCGTGACGTTCGCGCTCCGCGCGATCGATTCGGGATTCTTCAACCGATCGGTCGGGCTCGGGGCGGGCCGACCTGCGACCAGGGCCGCAGTGCGACGGATCCTCCGGACGTTCCACGAGGCCGGCCAGTCGAGCTTCACGGTCCAGGTCAGCCCGTTTGCTCGCCCGTCCGCGATCGAGTCGTGGCTCGAGGCGGCCGGCCTCCGTCGCGGATCACGGTGGGCCAAGGTCTGGCGAGACACGATCGATCCACCCGTCGAGCGCACCTCGCTCAGGATCGAAGCCATCGGGCCCGAACATCGCGAGGGCTGGAACCATGTCACGCTCACGGCCTTCGAGTTTCCCGAGGTGCTGGCGCCCTTCGGGGAGGCGACGCTCGGGCGGCCGGATTGGCATCACTTCCTTGCCTTCGACGGCGATCGTGCCGTGGGAGCGGGCGCACTCTATGTCATGGGCCATGTCGGATGGCTCGGCTTCGGGGCCACCCTCGAGAGCCATCGAGGACGTGGGTCGCAGAGCGCGATCTTTGCCCGACGGATTCGGGCGGCCGCGGAGCTGGGGGTCAAGCTCCTTGTCACCGAGACCGGGGAGGAGCTCCCGGACCGCCCGAACCCGTCCTACCGGAACATGCTGCGGGCGGGTTTCCGGCTGGCCTATCCCCGCCAGAACTGGCTGGAGCCCGCCGCCCCGGAGGCACCTGAAGCCTAGGTGCCCTGGTCCTCCGGTCGAGCCTCGATGATGATCGCGACTTCATCGAGCGGCTTGCGGGTCAGGTCCGGAACCTCGGCGTCGAGCGCCGGATAGCCGACGGGCAGGAGCACGAAGGGCCGCTCGTTGGCGGGCCGGTCGAGGATCTCGCGCAGGAATCCCATCGGGGATGGCGTGTGCGTCAGCGTTGCGAGACCCATCCGGTGGATCGCGCTGATGAACATCCCGCAGGCGATCCCGACACTCTCCCGCGCGTAGTAGTGCTTCTTCGGGCTGCCGTCGGCGAAGGTGCCGTGGACCTGCTCGAACAGCACCACGATCCAGGGCACGTCATCGAGGAAGTCCTTGTGCCAGTCGGTCCCGATCGGCTCGAGCGCGGCCAGCCACTCGGCTGGCATGCGGCCTCCCTCGTAGCTCTGCCGCTCCTCCTCCTCGGCCGCGAGCCGGATCCGATGCTTGAGCGCGGGGTCGCTGATGGCCACGAACGTCCAGGGTTGCTGGTGCGCGCCCGATGGCGCCGTGGACGCGGCGGCGATGGCCAGCTCGATGGCCCGCCGGGGAACGGGCTCCGAGGAGAACATCCGCACGCTCCTCCGCGCGTCCATTTCGGCATGGATGGCAGTCGCGCGGGCCACGACCTCGTCGGGCGATGGACGGGGCGGTCGATAGGGCACGAATCGGGGCATCCCGGCATTCTACGTGCGACAATCGCGACACGATGGCCGACCAGGAGCTCAGCCCCAGCGAGGCCGCACGTCGCATCGGGACGACGACGCGGACGGTCCAGCGCTGGATTGCCAATGGATCCCTCCCGGCACGGCGCGTCGGCGGACGTTGGCGTGTCGCGTTTGACGCGTTAGACGCGTTCCCGCAGGTTTGGGGCGCGCGGACTGGAGATGGGCGGCCCGGACAGGAGCCTGGAGCCTGGCAGACATCGCCGGTGGCCGAGGTTACGGCGATCAACCACGTATTCGTGGCCAATCGCGGGGAGATCGCGCGCCGGATCACCCGGACCTGCGAGAGGCTCGCGATCCGGG
>SCTE01000066.1 GCA_004298915.1 Chloroflexota bacterium
GGGAGAACGCCCAGCCCACGCTCCGCCTCGGGCCGCGGCGGGCCGTCGCCATCGGCCACAATGGGAACCTCGTCAACACGCGCGAGCTCCTCGGCGAGCTCCGGGGCGGCCGCGGCCGGCTCCCCGCCAGCACGGACACGGAGCTCCTGACCGCGCTCCTGGCCGACGAGCCCGGGGAAGACACGGTCGAGGCCCTCGGCACCCTCCTGCCGCGCGTCCGGGGCGCCTATTCGCTCGTGATCCTCGACCGGCAGCAGATCATCGGGGTCCGGGATCCGTTCGGCTTCCGGCCGCTGTGCATCGGGCGCATCCGGAACGTCCCGGCGGCGGCCATGTCCGTTCCGGGCGGCCTGTGGGGCGATGACGCGCCACCGGACGATCCCGGCGATGCCTGGGTCCTGTCGTCGGAGACCACCGGGCTCGACATCGTCGGTGCGGAGTTCGTGCGGGATGTCGAGCCGGGCGAGATCGTCGTCCTCGAATCCGGTAAGGAGCCGCGATCGATCCGTTTCGCGGCGGCGACGCCGGCCCTGTGCGTCTTCGAGCTCATCTATTTCGCCCGCCCTGATTCCTACCTCGAGGGTCGCAGCCTGTACGAGGCGCGCCGGCGGATGGGCGTCGAGCTCGCCCGCGAACACCCGGCCACGACCGACCTGGTCATGCCGGTGCCCGACACGGGCGCCCCGGCGGCGGCCGGGTATGCCGAGGCGTCGGGGATTCCGTACCGCGAGGGCCTGGTCAGGAACCGCTACACGGGACGGACGTTCATCCAGCCCTCGCAGACCCTCCGTCATCGGGGCGTGACGATGAAGCTCAACCCGCTCCGGGAGGTCGTCCGCGGCAAGCGCCTGACCGTCGTGGACGATTCGATCGTCCGCGGGACGACGACCCAGCAGATCGTGGCGCTGCTGCGTCGGGCCGGCGCGGCCGAGGTCCATGTCCGGATCAGCGCGCCGCCGATCTATCACCCGTGCTTCTACGGGATCGACACGCAGGTCGAGACGGAGCTGATCGCCGCGACGAACGACCTCGAGCAGATCCGGTCGTTCATCGGCGCCGATTCGCTCGGCTACCTGTCGATCCGGGGCGTCCTGGCCGCGCTCGACCTGCCATACGACCGGTTCTGCTTCGCCTGTTTCGACGGCCGCTATCCGGAGCCGGTCCCGTACGACGTGGAGCGCCGCAAGTTCCTGCTCGAGGAGCCGGTCCTCAGCCATGGCTGATCACGGCGCCAAGGGCCCGGCGCGGCGCGGCGCCTATGAACGGGCCGGGGTCAACGTCGCGGCCGGCGATGCGGCGGTCGAGCGGATGCGGGCCGCGGTCGATTCCACGCGCCGACCCGAGGTGGTCGGCGGCCTCGGTGGGTTCGGCGGCGCCGTCGCGATCCCGGCCGGCTATCGCGAGCCGCTGATCGTCTCCTCGACCGACGGCGTCGGGACGAAGACCGCGCTGGCGACCGAGCTCGGGCGCTGGGACACGATCGGGATCGATCTCGTGGCGATGTGCGCCGATGACGTCGTCTGTTCCGGGGCCGAGCCGCTCGCCTTTCTCGACTACGTCGCCGTCGGGCGCGTCGACCCGGAGGCCGTGGCCGCGCTCGTCGGTGGCGTCGCCGAGGGCTGCCGGCAGGCCGGCTGCGCGCTGGTGGGCGGCGAAACCGCCGAGCATCCGGGCCTCATGGAGGCGGGCACGTTCGATCTCGCGGGCACCTGCATCGGCGTCGTCGAGCGCGCGGATCTGCTCGACGGGAGTGCCGCCCGGGCCGGCGACGCGATCATCGGGCTGCCCTCGTCCGGTCTCCACGCCAATGGCTTCTCGCTCGTCCGTGCGCTGCTCGCTCGATGGGCGATCCCGCTCGGGCGGCCGTACCAGGAACAGCTCGCCATGACCCTCGGCGACGCCGAGCGGGACCAGGCGCTGCGGGCCGAGCCGGTCCACGCGATGGCCACGCTCGGGTCGGTCCTCCTCGAGCCGACCCGGATCTACGCCCGGAGCCTGCTCAGCCTGCGGTCGATCCTTCGGGCGGCCGGTGGCGACATCCGGGGGATCGCCCACATCACCGGCGGCGGCCTGCCGGGCAACGTTCCCCGGGCCGTGCCGGCAGGCCTGGCGGCCCGGATCGATCCCGCGAGCTGGCCGATGCCCTCGGTCATGCGGCTGTTCGGCGCCCTCGACGGGATCGATGACGCGGAGATCCGGGCGACGTTCAACGGCGGGATCGGGATGGTCGTGATCGTGGCGCCGGACCTGGTCGACCTTGCGCTCCGGTCCCTGGCTGGGGCCTCGGTGATCGGTGACGTCGTCACGGCGCCGTCGGACGGCCGTCGGTACATCGAAGCGGCCGGGGACGCGGCCGGGGACGCGGCCTGATGGCGGCCGCAGCGGCGCCGCGACTCGCGGTGGGTGTCTCCGGTGCCGGCAGCAACCTCCGGGCGCTTGCCGCGGCTGCTGCACGGGGGGACCTGGGCGTCGACCTGGCGCTCGTGTTCGCCGATCGGTCGTGCCCCGCGCTCGGCTGGGCCGCGGAGCAGGGGATCGAGACGGCGCTCATCCCCGGTGGCGACGACGAGACGATCGCCCAGGCGCTGGTCGCGGCCGGCATCGACCTCGTCGCACTGGCCGGCTACATGCGCCTCGTCGGGCCGCTGACCATCGCCGCCGTGGACGGGATCATCGTGAACACGCACCCTTCGTTGCTCCCGGCGTTTCCCGGCGCCCATGCCGTGGAGGAGGCGCTGGCGCACGGGGTTGCGATCAGCGGCTGCACCGTCCATTTCGTCGATGCCACGCTCGACGGCGGACCGATCATCGCCCAGGAGTCGGTGCCGGTCCTGCCAGGTGACGACCGGACGTCCCTCCAGGACAGGATTCGTGCGGTCGAGCACCGGCTCCTCCCGCGATGCATCGCCCTCCTCGCCGCCGGGGCGCTGACGGCCGATGGCCGCCGGGTCGGGATCGACCTCGCGCGTGCCGCCGATGCCGCGCCACGGCCGCGCCGCGCACTCCTCTCGGTCAGCGACAAGACCGGGCTCGTGGCATTCGCCGAGCGACTCGCGAGGCTGGGATTCGAGCTCGTGTCCACGGGGGGCACGGCCCGCACCCTGCGCGATGCCGGTCTCGCCGTGACCGACGTCGCCGCGGTCACGGGCTTTCCCGAGATGCTCGATGGGCGGGTCAAGACGCTCCATCCCCGGGTCCATGCGGGGATCCTCGCCGACCAGCGGCTTGCGGCCCACCGCGAGGCCCTCGCCGCGGCGGCGATCGCGCCGTTCGAGATCGTCGTCGTCAACCTCTACCCCTTCGCCGCCGCCGCCGAACGGGACGGCACCGATCTCGATGCGCTGGTCGAGGAGATCGACATCGGCGGTCCGTCGATGGTCCGGGCCGCCGCCAAGAACCAGGCGAGCGTGGCCATCGTCACGTCCCCCGGGCGCTATGCCGACGTGATCGACGCCCTCGAATCCGGGGACGGCCGGACGCCGATCCCGGCCGGCCTTCGCGCTGCCCTCGCCGTCGAGGCGTTCCGGCATACCGCCGCCTACGACGCCCGGATCGCCGACGAACTGCCATCGCGCATGGCCGGGGCCGGCCTCGAGCTCCCGGACTGGCCGGGGTTCCCGGGTGCGTCCGACCCGTTCCCGCCGACGCTCACGATCGGGCTCGAGAAGGTCGAGACGCTTCGCTACGGCGAGAATCCGCACCAGCCCGCCGCCCGCTACCGTCGACCCGGTCCGAACGCGGAGACGGGCCCGTTCGCTGATGGGGCCCCGCCGCTCCAGGGCAAGGCGCTGTCCCACAACAACGTCCTCGATGCCGCCGCCGCGACCTCGATCGCGCGCCAGCTGCGCGGGACCGCGTGCGTGATCGTCAAGCACACGAATCCGTGCGGTGCCGCCGAGCGCCCGACGCTCATCGACGCCTGGGAGGTCGCCCTGGCCGGCGATCCGGTGTCGGCCTTCGGCGGGGTCGTGGCCCTGCGCGGCGTCGTCGACGGCCCGCTTGCCGAACGCCTGGCATCGATCTTCCTCGAGGTCGTCGTCGCCTCGGCCTTCGAGCCCGACGCCCTCGCGATCCTGGCCGCCAAGCCGAACCTCCGGCTGCTCGTCGACCGGGGCCTCGCACCCGGCGCGATGTCGCCCGCCGCGAGTGCCCTGGCCAGCCTTCGGACCGCCGGCGGCGCGGTGCTCGTCACTGCGCCTGACGCCCTCCCTGATGATCCGTCGGCCTGGACGATCGCAACGAAGCGGGGCCCCACCCAGCGCGAGGCCGCCGACCTCGACCTGGCCTGGCGCCTCGCCCGCGGAATCTCGTCCAATGCGATCGCGCTCGTCAGGGACGGGGCCCTGATCGGGATGGGCTCGGGCCAGGTCTCGCGGGTGGACGCCGCCCGCCAGGCCGTGGACAAGGCGCGCCGCTTCACGGGGGATGCGGCACTCGCCGGGGCGGCCTGCGGCTCGGATGCGTTCTTCCCGTTCCCGGACGCGGTCGAGGTCTGCCTCGAGGCAGGCGTGACCGCCTTCGTGCAACCGGGCGGCTCGATCCAGGATGCACGGGCGGTGGCGGCCGCCGAAGCGGCCGGTGCGACGATGCTCATGACCGGAACCCGCCACTTCCGGCACTGAGGGCATGACCCCGACCTTCGATCCCACGGATCCGGAGACTGCCCTCGACCCCTACCCGGCCTATGCCGCGCTCCGCGATGCCGGACCGGTCTGGTATTCGCCGGCAATGAACCTCCACTTCATCACGCGCCATGCCGATGTCCACGAGGCCTGGCGGGACCGTCGCCTCGGATCCGACTTCGGCGATCGGCCCGGCTTCGATGCCGGCGCCCAGCCGTGGCGCTCCGGCGATTACCCGGCGTTCGCCAGATTCGAGCGCTGGGACCTGCTCGCGATCGAGCCGCCGGACCACACGATGCTTCGCCGCCTCGTCCTGACGGCGTTCACGCCGCGGGCCGTGGAAGCCCAGCGCGCCCGGATCGATCGATCGGTGGAGGCGGCCCTCGAGGCCGCCGGCGAGCGGGGGTCGCTCGACATCGTCCGCGACCTCGCCGAGCCGCTGTCGCTCGGCGTCATCTGCGACCTCATCGGGGTGCCGGAGGCCGAACGGGCCGGGGTCATCGACCTGTCGCATGCCGTCGTGGCCATGTACGAACCCGATCCCGCGGCGACCGCGAAGGCGCGAGCCGACGAAGCCGCGGGCGAGTTCCTCGACCTCGTGCACGCCCTCATCGCCGATCGGCGTGCCGATTCCGCGGACGATCTCCTGACGGCGCTCACGGTGGCCGAGGCCGGCGGTCGCCGGCTCGACGACGACCAGATCGCCTCGACCGCGATGGTCCTCCTGATGGCCGGGCACGAGGCGTCGGTCAACGCCGCGGCCAACGGTGTCGCTGCCTTCGCGCGGCATCCGGCCGAGTGGCAGGCCGTCGTGTCCGGTGCCGTCCGCCCGGCGGTGGCGATCGAGGAGGTCCTGCGCTGGGATCCGCCGCTCCAGTACTTCCATCGCTGGGTCCTCGACGACGGGATCACGATCGGCGGGCCGGACGGGATCGCGATTCCGCGCGGCCAGCGGGTGGCCCTGATGATCGGGTCGGCCAACCGCGACGGGCGCCGATTCGACGAGCCCGATGCGTTTCGCGCGGGTCGCGGCGAGACGGCGCACTTGAGCTTCGGTGGTGGCATCCACTTCTGCCTCGGCGCCCCGTTGGCGCGCCTCGAGCTCGAGGTCCTGTTCGCCGCGCTGGCCCGGCGGTTCCGCCGGTTCGAGTTGCTCGAGGGCGTCGAGCGGCGGGCCGGTTTCCAGTTCCGCGGCTACAGCCGCCTGCCGATCGCCGTGGACGACGTGCATGACGAAGGGCCGGGTCCTGGCATCGTCGGCGACGCGGGCCGCTGATACCATCGCGCTCCCATGAGCGATCGCCGGACCTTCTACCTGACCACGGCCATTGCCTATGCCAACAACAAGCCGGGCCTGCA